>DYON01000012.1:2610-21660 GCA_020720525.1 Acetofilamentum sp. | reverse complement strand
GTTCCAGCACCGGTGTTCCATGAATATACTGCTGCGCCAGAGGCGGTTAAGGTTGTGTTTTGTCCTGGACAATTCGATGTGGGCGAAACCGACACAGATACAGTTGGTACAGCATTTATATTTACTGTTGCCGAAGCAGTAGAGGTACATCCGGCAGCTGTAGTGCCAGTAACGGTGTAAGTTGTATTCGACGATGGGCTCACTGTTTGCGATGCGCCACTTCCAAGACTGTTGCTCCAGTTATAAGTGCTTGCTCCACTTGCCACAAGAGTAGTAGAGGCTCCAGGGCAAACATAAGCTGTTGAAGGCGAAACAGAAATAGCAGCACTATTATCGATAAAAACAGTAACAGTGTCTTTTGCTGTTTGACACCAAGGATTAGTTACTGTTACAATATATGTATTCAACCCTGAAGTTGTTGTAGGATTGCTCACATTTTGTGTGTTGTAGGTTGTACCTGAGTTCTGATGAAGCCATTGAAAATTATAACCAGCTGGATTACTAGCATTTGTAAGTGAGCAATTAAGATTGAAGTTTCCACCACCACAAATTGTATCTGGAGCAGAAGCTGCAATATATGCATATTCTAAAGTTAATGTTGGATGCTTCGCAGCGGTGGCATATTCTCTCGAACAAAATGTAACCCTACGATAAGTATTTCCTTCATTTACTTGCTGCATGCGAATACCATAGTTTGTAGCTCCACCACAGATCCAATTATAAACAAGTGTTGAAACATTAATTGTGTAGTCTTGAGTTTGTGAAGTGCTCGAAGGAACTGTTATTTGTCCTGTTGAAGTAATAGTAGGTTGAGTATTCCACGTTACAACATTTTCGTTCCAATTGCTCGTAACTCGCTGAACATAAAACTGATTATCGGTTGCGGCTCCTACATACTCTTGATATTCGGTGGAGCCAGGTGGAAAATATAATTTGAGTGTTGCTCTGTTGTCGTACAATGCCTGTGGGGAAGTAACTGGGTTTACATCAAATTGCAGCAATGGACGCTGATTGCCTTGCCCACAACCCACTCCAACCCAAGTCCAAGTTATTACTGCAAGTGTAGTTGAAGCGCCATAGTTAGTTGTTTGCCATGTAGGACAGGCATCGTTTATCGAAAGTCGTGTATCAAAAATACAAGGCTGAACAAATGTTTGAGCCTTAATACTATTTAATGCCAGCATAAGCAAAAAAAAGAACATGAGCCACCTGAAAGTTATACTTCTGTTCATTTTGTTATCCTCCCAATTTTACATAAATACCAATGATTTCAATAACAAACAAATATACAAATTCTACGCATATTGAACAAAACAAATTATATTCTAATTATCATTCAGTAACTATTTTGTATTAATTAGCTAACTTGAGTGAGCAAGCAACAATAATCAACAATTAGATTTCAATTTTCAACCCATCGCTGCAGGCAATAGTGTTAGGGAAAATGGCTTTAGCTTCTTCGAGCAACAGATCTGGAACTTTGTATCGCGACGAAAAATGGCCAATTGCAAGCTTTTTCACTTTTGCTTCGAGAGCAATTGTAGCAGCATCGACCGATGTAGAATGCATTTTTTCGACTGCCGATACTTGCAATGCCGATGCATAAGTAGCTTCGTGGTAAAGTAAATTCGCATTTTCAATATGCGGTATAATGTCGCGCGAAAAAACGGTATCGGAAGCATAAGCAAACGAACGGGGCGGGGAAGCATGAATAAAAATTTCGCTTCGAGGAATCAAATTGCCATCGTTATCGAAAAATTCGTTTCCAGTTTTTAATGCTTGTATCGTTTCAATATCGGGTTTGTATTTGGCAATAAACTCTTTACTAATTTTTTCAGATGTCCCGATTTCGCTAATTCTAAAACCAGTAGCCTTAATTCGATGCAAAAGAGAAAAGAAATTTACGCTATACGATGGAAACAGCAGTTGATAGTTGGGTTCAAAATAGTCAATTACATGAAAATGAATTGGATACGATGGTTCAAAACCCGCTATTTTGAAAATGAAATCGATTAGTTCTTTCAATTTGCGATGTCCTGCAATATGCAGTTCTTTTGTTCGACCAAGCAAATGAAACGTATTTAGCAAACCAGGAAGTCCGAGATAATGATCGCCATGCAAATGCGATATAAGAATCAGTTCAATTCGATTGAAATTGATGCCAAATCGTCGAAGATTGATTTGTGTTCCTTCGCCACAGTCGATTAAAACAAAACGCTCATGCACATTGAGTACCTGAGCGCTTGTGAATCGACCAGGCAAAGGAGCTCCAGAACCGGAACCTATGATGGTCAAATTAAATGTCACTATCTTTCAATAATGAGTTTGCGAGTGATGGCACTACTGCCTTTGGTTACAGTGTAGAAATATACACCTTCTGGCAACGATGCTACATTTACATTGATATTATTTTCACCAGCGTTGATTCGTTGCTCTGAATATGAAACCATACGACCAAGCATATCGTTGATGCGAACACCAATTGTAGCAGCGTCGGGGTTGGTTACAACAATTGTAGCAACAGTTGTAGCTGGGTTTGGGTAAACTTCTTTCACACCAAATGGAAACAGGCGACTATCGATCAAACCAGCATGAGTTGAATCGAGAATTACAATTTTATAGCCATAAAGTGTGTCGGGTAAAGTAGTTGCCGTTCCATAAATTTTACCAACCGATAAAATTCTAATCATCAAAGGATAAGTACTATTCTGCCCAACAGTAGGTGTTCCATAAATACCAATGCATCCAGTAGTTCCACCATGGAAATATGCACTTGCAGTGTTTGCTGCCCATGCAAAACCTGTGGGAAGTCCAATAACATCAATAACACCAATCGAATCGATGGTGGCCGTAAGTCCACTAATGACTGTATCGGCAGGAACAACAGCAGTAATAACTCCAAGGTAAGACTGAGTAACGACACCTTGAGGAAGATTGATGGTTGTATCGGGGTAAATACCAGGTGTGGTATAAGCACCAGGGGTGCATTGAGCGTAGGTAGCCACAAACATCAGCGAGAAAGCCAAAGAGATAAAAATTCTTTTCATAGGTTTTGTTTTTTGAGGTTTTGTTTTTTGCAAAAATAACAAATTTTTCATTAGACAAAAAAACCTGCAAGAAGTTGCAGGTTTTTTAAAATTTGTATTAGCCGTAAATGCTATTCTTCATCTTCGGTTGGTTCAACCTTTTTGGTTTTCGAAGATTTTTTTGGATTTTTCAGGTTGGCAAAAATATCGAGATCGCCAAGCGTTTCTTTTTCGCCGCCACCTTTAACTTTAAAGGCATTATCGTCGGCTTTCTTTTCTACAGAAACTTCTTTTTTGCGTTCTTCTTTTACTTCCTGATGCATTTTGCTATGCGATACAACGATTTTGCGCGATTCTTTCGAGAATTCAATCACTTTAAAATCGAGTACATCGTCCACTTCAGCTTTCGAGCCGTCGTCTTTCACCATGTGACGATTTGGAGCATAACCTTCAACGCCATAAGGCAGAGAAATGATACAAGCTTTATCGTTCTTTTCAATAACAGTTCCTTTATGAACACTGTCGATAGAGAATATGGTTTCGAAAACATCCCAAGGATTTTCTTCGAGTTGTTTATGACCAAGGCTTAGGCGACGATTTTCGACATCAACATCAAGAACAACCACTTCGATTTCTTCACCAATTTTGGTAAATTCTGCAGGATGCTTGATTTTTTTCGACCAACTGAGGTCGCTGATGTGAATAAGACCATCTACACCTTCTTCGAGTTCAACAAAAACACCAAAATTGGTAAAATTGCGAACAATAGCTTTGTGATGCGAATTGAGCGGATACTTTTCTTTAATTGCTACCCATGGATCAGGAATAAGCTGTTTGATACCCAGCGACATTTTGCGTTCTTCGCGATCGAGGCTCAAAATGATAGCTTCGACTTCGTCGCCAACTTTAAGAAAATCTTGCGCCGAGCGTAAATGCTGCGACCACGACATTTCCGAAACGTGAATCAAACCTTCAACGCCGGTTGCAATTTCTACAAATGCACCATAATCGGCAAGAACAACAACACGACCTTTTACTTTGTCGCTAACTTTGAGTTCGGAATCGAGCGAATCCCAAGGATGTGGAGTAAGTTGTTTCAGACCAAGCGCAATGCGTTTTTTGCTTTCGTCGAAATCCAGAATAACCACATTGAGTTTCTGATCGAGTTCAACGATTTCTTCCGGACGATTGATACGTCCCCAACTAAGGTCGGTAATGTGAATAAGACCATCAACACCACCTAAGTCGATAAATACGCCATAGGATGTGATATTTTTAACGGTACCTTCGAGAACCTGACCTTTTTCGAGTTTGGCAATAATGTCTGCCTTTTGGGCTTCGAGCTCATCTTCAATAAGAGCTTTGTGCGAAACAACAACATTTTTGAATTCGTTGTTGACTTTCACAATTTTGAAGTCCATGATTTTTCCTACATAAATGTCGTAATCGCGAATTGGCTTAACGTCGATTTGAGAACCTGGCAAAAATGCTTCAATTCCTAATACATCGACAATAAGTCCACCTTTGGTGCGACATTTAATTTCGCCTTTGATAATTTCACCGGTCTCATAAAGGTCGTTGATACGATCCCAGGCTTTGAGCAAGCGTGCTTTCTTGTGCGAAAGTAAAAGCTGCCCTGTACTGTCTTCCTGGCTTTCAACATACACTTCAATCACGTCACCAATTTTCAGGTTTGGATTGTAACGAAGTTCGTTGGCAGGAATAACGCCATCGCTCTTGTAGCCAATGTTTACAAAAACTTCGCGATCTGTAAATGCAATCACGATGCCATCAATCACCTCTTTTTCGGTGATTTGGCTAAGAGTGTTTACATACATGGTTTCGAGTTTCTGACGCTCTGCGGCCGAATAAACTTGATCTTTTTTGCCAATGGCATCCCAGTTAAATTCTTCTGCCGCTTGCTCCTTAACGGGAGCCGAAATTTCAACCTCATTTTTCAGAACTGGTTGTTGTTCCTCTAGTTGTTGGTTTTGAACGTTGTTTAGTTCATCATTCATTAATTTTCTCCTTTCCTTGCCTGGTTTTCAGACAATAGATTTTTTTAAATGGCTGCAAAATTACTCACTATTTTTGAATTGACCAAATAATTACTCCCTGCCAATCAAAAATTTCCGCATCAAACCGTCGGGATCGCTAACAGTTTTGAGCATCCAATTTGCTATCAGATACTTTTGCTCCTCGATGGGTAATGCTCGGTTTACTTTTTGAGCTATCATTTTATCGGTTACCTTCTGAAGAAATAGGGCAGCCGAAACCGAAATATTAAAACTTTCGGTAAATCCGTACATGGGAAGTGCAACGGTGAAATCGGCCCTATTGAGTGCTTCGGCACTTAATCCATCTTTTTCGGTTCCAAAAACAAGCGCAATAGGCTTATCGACTGGAATATCATCGACCGAAATCGGATTTCCGTGCGGTGTTGTGGCTGCAATAGCATAGCCTTTATTGTGCAAATGAGAATACAATTCTATAATCGCATTATCTTGGGTATAGTTGTTAATATTCAACCATTTTTCGGCTCCAAGTGCTATTTCTTCGTTGGGTGAAAATATATTTACCGATTCCACTGCATGAATATTGAGAACACCAAAACAATCGCAGGTACGCAAAACCGCACTGGCATTGTGCCCTTGAAAGAGATTTTCGAGAATTACAGTTACATATTCGGTGCGTTGTGCCGCAACTTCCGAAATTCGCTCAAATCTCTTTTCAGTAATAAAAGGTTGCAAAAATTCAATTAGAGCATCAATTTTATCGCGATGCTGATTCAAATCGGTCATTTTCTATGATTTTTGGGATGCAAATGCATGAATACAAAGCTGATATAGCAATCGACTTCCAACGGTCTGATCCCACTGATTGTCGTTATCTACTCCAGTTTCGGTGAGGTCGAAGCCCACTATTTGACGCCCACTTTCAACAATTTTCTTCAATAAGTAAACAGCTTCACCAAACAACAAACCATCGGGCACTGGCGTACCAGTGTGTGGGCAAAGCGAAGGATCGAGTGCATCGATGTCGAACGAAATATATACTTGTTGTGGCAATCGATTTACTATTTCGGCTGATATGGAGTCCCAATTTTCGCCTTTAAAAAGACGTTGTTTCAACAATTTACTATAATAAGTAATAATTCGATTGTTCGATTGAGCCGAAAACTGAGCTTCGTCGGAACACAAATCGCGTACACCAACCTGAACCAAATTGGCAATTCCATTTACTTTTTCAACAGCATTGCGCATAACAGATGCATGCGAAAACTCAAATCCAAGATATCCATTACGCAAATCGGCATGTGCATCGAATTGCAGAATGCCTATATTGGGGAAATGTGCAGCAATAGTTTCGATCGATCCAAGGCTTATGCTGTGTTCGCCACCAACAACGGCAGGTATTTTGCCAGCTTTCAAACACGAATCAACTTTTTGAGCAACATATTTGTTCATTTGCCTACAAGCATCGTTTACCTCGTTGCGGGCTCGCAACAAACGCTCGGGAAGTTCACCGTCGTTGTTTTCGAGATAATCGATAATAGCTTTGGCTTTGCGGCGTTCAAACGAGTTCAGATCCATAATCCATTCATCGTAAGGCTGGTAAAAAATTCCCTTTTTCCACATATCGGGGAGCTGTGAGTCGAATAAATCAATCTGGTACGAAGCTTCCAAAATGGCATCGGGAGCGAACGAGGTGCCTTCGCGATAAGATGTAGTTACATCCCATGGCACAGGAATAATCACAATTCCAGCCGATTCTTCGTTGGTTGGCAAACCAAAAATGCCGTTTTTTTTCGAGAAATTGTTGTCGGGGTTGAATGAAAACAACATACGCTTTAAAATTTTGGCAAAAGTACGAAGAAGCATGCACATACATATTTTTCAAGAAAAAAATGTGAAAACTGATTGTTCAATCGAAAAAATAAATACATTTGTCAAAATAAAACAGCATATATGGGACTATTTAGCAAAATCAAGGGCGAATTTATAGATATTATTGAGTGGCTCGATCCCTCCAATGATACTATAATTCATCGTTTTGAAAGGTTCAACAACCAAATCAAATACGGTGCAAAACTAACTGTTCGCGAATCGCAAATTGCGGTGTTTGTAAACGAAGGAAAAATTGCCGACGTATTTCAGCCGGGAATGTACACACTCGAAACTCAGAATGTACCTATTCTATCTACTCTTAAAGGATGGAAATATGGCTTCAACAGTCCATTTTTGGCAGAAGTGTATTTTATCAATACAAAGCAATTTACCGATAAAAAATGGGGCACCAAAAACCCGATTATGATGCGCGATGCCGAATTTGGCATGGTGCGTCTGCGTGCTTTTGGTAGTTATGCTTTCCGCGTTACCGACGGACCCAAATTTATCAAAGAAATTGCTGGAACCGACGGCACTTTCACTACCGATGAAGTTGAAGGACAAGTTCGTGATATTATCATGACCCGCTTTACCGACTTCGTAGGTGAGCAAAAAATTCCAGTACTCGACCTTGCTTCGAATTACAACGAAGTTTCTAAAGGAATTCACGAACATATCAAACCAGAAATTGAAGAGTATGGTTTGTCGATAACAAAATTTCTGATTGAGAACATTTCGCTACCACCCGAAGTGGAAGCTATGATCGACAAACGTACCAGCATGGGCGTTGTTGGCGACCTAAATCAATTCACCAAATTTCAAACCGCCAATGCTATCGAAGCTGCTGCCAATAATCCTGGTGGCGATGCAGGTGCTGGTCTTGGCATGGGTATGGGCTTTGCTATGGCAAACCAAATGGGTAGCTCGCTGATGGGAAACCAACAGCAGCAACAACAACAAAACACACCTCCACCTCCTCCGCTCATTCAGTATTTTGTTTCAGTGAATGGACAACAACAAGGTCCTTTCCCAATCCCAACACTGCAACAAATGGTTCAGCAGGGAACACTCACCAAAGAAACCATGGTTTGGGCAAATGGAATGGCAGCATGGACAGCAGCTGGGCAAGTAGCCGAATTGGCTTCGATTTTCCCAGTTGTTCCACCTCCAATGCCTCCACAACCATAAACAACTTTTAATTTTCTCAATTACGTCCCCATGTAGGGACGTAATTGTTTGTATTGTGCAACAATTTTAAACCATCGATAACATGAGTGATCAGGATTTTAATGAGAAAAATGTTGAGACGCTAGAAACAAAATGTTCTAATTGCGGAGCTATTCTAAATTTCGCACCGGGCACCAATCATCTGAAGTGTCAGTATTGTGATGCAGAAAATGAAATTTTCACCGAAAATGCACAACCGGTTGAAGAACTCGATTTCGACAAATACATAGCCGATCATGTTCATGCCGAAGATATGATGCAGGTTGCAACGGTGAAATGTTCCAATTGTGGTGCATCAAGCACTTTTCAGCCCAATATTGTAAGCGACAACTGTGCTTTTTGCGGAAGCCCGATTGTGGTTTCTTCGGGAACAACAAACTCGGTAATCAAACCTATGAGCATGCTTCCTTTTAAAATCACGCAAAACGAAGCCTACGATGGTTTTCGTAAGTGGATGAAAAAGTTGTGGTTCGCTCCATCGGCATTGAAGAAATTTGTAACCCAACCCGATAAACTCAAAGGGATGTATATTCCTTTTTGGACTTACGATTCGGATACTTATTCGCGATATACTGGTGCACGAGGAACTCATTATTATGTAACCGAAACATACACCGAAAATGGGCAAACCAAAACACGTCAGGTGCAAAAAACTCGTTGGACTCCAGTTTCGGGTTCGGTAAATCATTTTTTCGACGATGTGCTAATTGTTGCTTCAAATTCACTTCCAAGAAAATATGTTGATAAGCTCGAACCGTGGGATTTCGAAAATCTTGCATCGTTCGACGAACGTTTTTTGAGCGGTTTCCGCACCGAAACGTATCAAATTGGGTTGAAAGATGGTTTTGATCTTGCAAAAAAAGTGATGGAGTCAACCATTCGAAATCTGATTACTCGCGATATTGGGGGCGATGAGCAGCGTATTTATTCGGTTAATACACAATACAGCAACATCACTTTCAAGCATTTGCTTCTTCCTCTGTGGATTAGCGCGTATCGTTTTAAGAAAAAAGTGTATCGCTTTTTGGTCAATGGTCGCACCGGCGAAGTTCAGGGCGAGCGTCCATACAGCTTCTGGAAGATTTTCTTCTTTGTTCTTGCCATTCTTGGAGTTATTGCAGGTTTGCTTTGGGTATTCGGAGCATTCGAATAGGATTTGTATTTCAATAAAAGAAAAGCAGTGATTTGGTAAAAGAAATCACTGCTTTTTTATTGCTTAGTATATAAGAGTAATATTTCCGATTACTTCGTGTATAATATGGTCTTTATCTCTGAAAAAAATTCGGTAAACATAAACATCCTCAGGAACAGGTTTGTTATCCACAATTCCAGTCCATGGTTGATTTATATTGTGAGTAACAAAAACTTCGTTTCCCCAACGGTTGAATATGCGCATCTCATATTCTTCCAAATCAATACTGGTAGCAAATGGTGAAAAGAAATCGTTGCACTGATCGCCGTTTGGCGTAAAAGCATTGGGCATGTATAGGGTGTACTGGTCGCGAATAAACACAGAGCGCCGGATGGAATCGACACAACCAGTGTCGCTTGCAACTACTAGCAAAACAGAATACTCTCCCAGAGCGGAAAATACATGTTCTGGCTCCATCTCTGACGAAAAAGTACCATCGCCAAAGTCCCAAAAGTAAAGGGAAATATTGCCAAAAGAATTATTGAAAAAATCAATGGAATTGCCGAGCAAAACTTCATAAGGATGAGGAACAAATGCAGCTGTTGGTCCAGGAACATCAGAAATTGAAAAAGGAACTTCGTAAGAGCAGTTGGCGGCATCGGTAACAGTAACAGAATACATACCACTGGTCATTTGCCCAATATATGTTGTGTCGTTTGGTGAGCATGACCAAAAATAGTTGTATGGAAATGTTCCGCCACTAGCATTAACTGAAGCCCATGCAATACCTTGGCTGCAGAAATCGTTTTGCGTCGTAACATATGCTTCAGGCACTGGGAATACGTTAACAAACACATTAGCGCTACCCGAACAGCCACCAAACGTTGACGCTGTAACCGAATAAATGGTCGAAGAAGAAGGCCCTACCGTTATTGAAGCAGTAAATGCACCATTGTTCCACGAATAGTTGTCGGCATTGTAAGCTTGTAACTCAGAAAATGAACCTTCACATATATCCTCTGGATTTGCTGTTGGATTTGGAAATATCTGCAAATCGCTTACAGCAAAGCAGGTATCTGTTGAAATTCCTCCAGCATCGGTAATTGTAATACAATATGTGCCACTACAAAGCCCAGATATATTGGGTGTTGTGCAATGAGCCGGATCGTTCCATTTATATGAATAGGGTGGATTTCCTCCTGCAATTGTAACATTTATGTTTCCATTGCAGGGGTAAATGTTTGCTGGTAAAGCTCCTATATTGCTAAATCCGTATGTGGGATTTGAGTAGTTATTATAATTCCATGAGCCTCCATCAGGATTCCGTCCAATAGTAAATCCAGTTTGCTCAAAATTGCAAATATAATTTTTATTAGCGCTTGGAATATTGTCGTACGACATCAGCGAAGTAGGCAGAGAGCAGGATGACGAAGCAGGAACACAGGGTTGATAACTCGTATAGCAGTTATTTACATCCATCCACGAAATGGCATCGACAGGATTTCCGTTGTTATCGTACAAAGCCAGCCAGCCTCCTGCATCGGGAAGCCAGAAGCGATAACCATTTCCGATACAAACATCAGATGAATTGTCGAGCACTATTTCGATTGTATTGCCCCCATTTGCAAAAAGCAGTGTTGATGGTACAGGTTCAGCATTTATACCCCTGATGATAGCAAAACCTCCAGCTGGAATATGTGTTCCTGGCGGAATAACAATTCCTCCTTCCAAACCATATAATCCAGCGTTTGATTCATTGGTATTATTTCCAAGTATGTAACAAGAAATATCCGCCAGATTACATGTATCGGAGTTATAAAGTTCAAGCCATTCGCCGCCATTATCACTTCCAGGATAATTTCCATACAACGACCCATTGAATAAATAGGGCATAATCATCACTTCATTGATTGTAACATGGTTACCTTGATTGTATGAACAATTGCAAGTACCATTCTCTGAAACAGCTACCGATATAGTCATCTGAGCATGTAAACAGGCTGGCTGAACAATAAATAGGAGTATAGAAAATAAATATATTGATTTCATCAATCAAAGAATTCGTTATGTCTTACTATATTTTTTTTCCAATGTCAAAATTGAAGTTTTGTTTATCAAAAGGGACGAAAAGAATGTTAGCAATGCTCCTAATAACATAGTATTTAGGTTTTTATTGTTTATAAAGGTAATGATTATTTTAAAGCAAAGTTGATAATCGACAAAAAAAATACGAATTTTTAGTCACAAGCAAATGATAAAACAGACTTATGTTGTCTAAATATCGCTATTTTTGCCAACAAATATCGACTATGAAATCGTTTGAATCCTTTCGTAAAAACACTGTTGGAAGCGATGCAGTATTGCGAACTCCTTATGGAGAATTTCCTTTACTTTATGCCGATTGGATTGCTTCGGGCCGATTGTATGCTCCTATCGAAAAGCGAATTTCGAACGATATTGGCCCATGGATTGGCAACACACATACCGAAACCAGTGCTACTGGTACACTCACGACACATGCCTATTACGAAGCACGCGAAATCATAAAAAAACATGTGAATGCCAACTCCAACGACGCTTTGCTTACCACGGGTTTTGGAATGACAGGAGCTATAAACAAGCTTCAACGAATGTTGGGACTCAAATACTGTGGCAAACTTCGTAATAAAAGCAATTGTTTGGGAACTGCCGAACGACCTGTTGGTTTTATAAGCCACATGGAACATCATAGCAACCACACAAGCTGGTACGAAACAGCTGCCGATGTGGTGGTGGTGCCACCAGGCAAAAATCTGTTGGTCGATTTAAATCATCTCGAAGATGAACTCAAAAAATATAAAGGACGCGTACTCATTGGATCTTTTTCGGCAGGTTCGAATGTAACTGGAATCCAAAACCCAATTCACGAAATGTCCGAAATAATGCATAGGCATGGAGGCATTTGCTTTGCCGATTATGCGGCAACAGCTCCTTATGTGCCCATCAATATGCACCCTGCTTCCGAGGCACAACAACTCGATGGAATTATTTTTAGTCCACACAAATTCTTAGGTGGACCCGGAGCCAGCGGTGTGCTTATTTTCAATAAAAACATGTATCACAATTCCGCACCCGACAATCCAGGCGGTGGAACCGTCGAATGGACCAATCCTTGGGGCGAATATCGGTATATCGACGACATCGAAGCACGCGAAGACGGTGGTACGCCAGGATTCATTCAAGCCATGCGTACAGCATTATCAATTAGACTAAAAGAACAAATGAATACCTGCGATATTCGCGACGCCGAAGAAGCTTTGCTTAAAAGAACTTTTCAGCTATTCGACCAAATCGATGGAATTCACATCCTTGCAAGCGAGCAGCGAAATCGTATTGGTGTGGTGTCGTTTTATCACAAAGAAATTCACTACAATCTGATAGTTAAGCTGTTGAACGATCGATTTGGCATTCAGGTTCGTGGCGGTTGTGCTTGCGCAGGTACTTATGGTCATTATTTGCTCGATGTGAGTTACGAAAAATCGCGACATATTACCGAACTCATCAACCAAGGCGACCTTTCACTAAAACCAGGCTGGGTACGTTTGTCGCTACACCCAACAATGACCACCGAAAATATCGATTACATCGGTAACGCATTGAAAGAAATTGTACACAATCATAATTCGTGGATAAATGACTACAACTACGATTCACATAAAAATGAATTCACCCACAAAAGTGGAGATAGTGTGTTTACAAATGTAAAAGACTGGTTTGAACTACCGCAAAATTAGAATCGAAAAGTAAGCCCATTGCTCAGGTTATGGGTTGCATTTATAATATTTTCGGCTGGATTCGAATCGAAAAAATACTTGTAAGACGTTGTAAATGAAAGCTTTTTCGATATTTTCAAACTAAAATCGAACTGATTGTAAATGCGAAAATCCGAAATTCGATCAAGAAGAGGTTGATAATATACCGTATTGGTAAGAATAGTGCCCGATTTGTGCTTCCATGTTATTGAAATATAGCTACTTAAGCGATGGTTGCGTTGATAGAGCAGGGGAGTTTCCAATTCTTCGAATTCATACATGTATAAAGAGGCGAAATACAATCTGAAATTTTTGTGTCCAATAACCTTAAAACGCGGTCCAGTACCAATAAGCCAACGAAAGCGAACATCGAGCAACTTGTTGAATTGTCCTTGCGTAAAGGCTTCGAAGGTGAAATAGTCGCGCACCTTATAATTGTAGCGGAAATGAAGAATTCCGGCATTATCGAAATCGGATGATGGACTTTTAACCAGATTGTAATCGATAAGCATTAGGTATAGCGACGAATCGGTCTTGTATTGCAAATGGTCTTTAAACCCGATGGTAAGTAGCTGATCGGTGTATTTGGTAAACGATGCCGATATTTGCGAAGTGCCAGCCCAGCCAGTTGTGTCGGTAATAATTCGTTGCTGTTCAATGTTCATTACCTGAGCACGACACGAAAGAACAAGTAGAATTGCCAAGATTGAAATTGTAAGTTTCATTTTTTTTGATACAAAGGAAATATTTTTTGCTCAAATGGAATGAAGTTAGTATTTTTGCACTCCTAAAAAATGGCGGGGTAGCTCAGGTGGTTAGAGCGACGGATTCATAACCCGTAGGTCACGAGTTCAACTCTCGTCCCCGCTACAAACAAAAAGAGCCCGATAGTTCGGGCTTTTTTATTGGCTGTTTTTTGCTCAAGTCGCGTTTTTAATCGGGGGAAGATGTTTTTAATATTAAAGTCGGATTGTTGCTTTATCCAATTCTTTTACTTAACATAATATAAATTATAGGACATAAGTCCAAATAAATTGAATGAAATATTTCATGAAGCAAACAATGCGTTTCTTTTGAATCTCAACTATGGCAATTTGGTTACTTATTGAATATCAGTTGATTAAAATCAATAAAAAATACTTATCAACAAATTGAATATTATTTTCATTCGATTTACTTAAATATCTATTTTTGTTATCAGCTAATCTAAAAAGCCATGGAAAATTTCTGGATCGAATTATCAACCATTGAAAAAATTTATGCCATCATTGGTTTGGCATTTTCGTTCTTTTTTCTTTTGCAAATGATTTTAAGTTTGTTTGGTGCCGATCACGATTCCGATGCTTCTGGCGATGCCGATGCTGCGGTTGATGGCGACACTGGAATTCCATTTCAGTTTTTCACTATAAAAAACATGGTTGCATTTTTAGCAATTATGGGCCTAACAGGCTTTGTGTGTTTGCGTGGTGGCATGGAACAATGGCTTGCAGTGCTCATTTCGCTATTTGCTGGACTGACTATGATGGCTATTATGGCTGCTATTTTCTATTTTGTGAGTAAATTGGCCGATCATGGCAATGTCGATTCCTCAAAGGCAATTGGCAAAACTGCCGAAGTTTATCTCACCATCCCCCCTACCCGCTCTGGTCAAGGAAAAATTAGCCTCACAGTTCAGGGGCGTTTCACCGAATTCCAAGCTGTAACCAACGACGAAGAAGCTATTCTCACTGGTTCTCAGGTAAAGGTTCTCGAAATTACCGATAGTCAGATTTTTGTTGTCACCAAAATTTAATCAATATGCAATACATGCCTATAATTATTGGCTTAGCCGTTCTGTTCGTCTTTTTGATGCTACTCGGCTTACTGAAACGCTACAAACGTTGCCCCAGCGACAGGGTTATGGTAGTTTACGGAAAAATTGGCGCTGGACCCGAAGGACACCGATCGGCAAAATGTATCCATGGGGGTGCATCGTTTATTTGGCCGGTGTTGCAAGATTATTCGTTCATGGATTTAACTCCAATTTCTATTGAAGTGAATCTTACCAGTGCTCTCAGCCGTCAGAATATTCGTGTTGATGTTCCCAGTCGTTTTACGGTGGCCATTTCGACCGAAACTGGCATTATGGAGAACGCTGCCGAACGTTTGCTTGGCCTCGAGCGCCAAGAGATTCACGATTTGGCAAAAGACATCATCTTTGGTCAGCTTCGTTTGGTTGTAGCTACCATGGATATTGAAGAAATCAACAACAACCGCGATAAATTCCTCACCAATGTTTCGGCCAATGTTGATACCGAAATGAAAAAGATTGGTTTGAAGCTAATCAACGTGAACGTTACCGATATTAAAGACGAATCGGGCTACATCGAAGCTTTGGGTAAAGAAGCTGCAGCTAAGGCCATCAACGAAGCCAAAAAGAGTGTTGCCGAGCAAGAAAAGCTTGGCGAAACTGGCAAGGCCGAAGCCGAAAAGGAAAAAGATGTTCAGATAGCCGAAACCATCAAATCGCGCGATTCGCAGATTGCCAACACCATGAAAGACAAAGAAGTGTTGATAGCTATTGCCAATCGCGACGAAAACATCGGAAAAGCTCTTGCCGAACAAGAAACACGTGTGAAAATAGCCGAAGCGAATGCAACAGCTGTCGAAGGCGAAAACACGGCTAAAATCACCATTGCCAATTCGGATGCTGCACGCCGCGAACGCGAAGCTGAGGCTCAAAAACGTGCTATCGCTTCCGAAAAAGTGCAAAGTGCACAGGCTTTGAAAGAAGCTTATGATGCCGAAAAACTTGCCGAAGATGCTCGTGCTCAGCGCGACAAAGCAGCTCAAACTGCAAGCATTGTTGTTAGTGCCGAGATTCTGAAAGAAAAAGCTATTATCGAAGCGCAGGCTCAGGCCGAAAGTATCAGACAGCAAGCCAAAGGCTCGGCCGATGCTATTTTTATGAAAATGGAAGCCGAAGCTAAAGGTATGTTCGAAATTCTTACCAAGCAAGCCGAAGGTCTCGATCAGATTGTGAAAGCTGCTGGCAACAATAGCCGCGATGCTGTATTGCTGCTTATTGCCGACAAACTTCCCGAAATCGTTAAAATGCAAACCGAAGCCATTAAGAATATTAAAATTGATAAGGTTACTGTTTGGGACAGTGGTCAGGGCAACAATACCGATGGAAAATCATCAACTGCCAGTTTCCTTTCGGGCTTGTACAAATCGGTTCCTCCTATTCAAGATATGCTGAATATGGCCGGTATGCAGTTGCCCGAATATCTGGTTAAAAAAGAAGGCGACGAACCAGCAAAAAAAGCTCCAGAGAGTATTGTTGAAGCACCAGACGATAAGAAGAAAGAAAAATAGTCTATACCTTCAAGGGTTGAAAGCAAATAAAAAACGGGCTCCTTTAAGAACCCGTTTTTTGATTCAATACTAAAGATTGAAAGTATGTAGCTCTTTGAGCAACTGCGGTGGATTTTGCAGCAAATCTGGGTGCTTGTCGATATGAATTTGTGCCGAAATAGACAAAATGCGTACATCGATTGCTGGATCTTCGTTGTGGCAAGTTTTTACCAACAACACCGAACCCATTTTCAAAACTGCATTTTTAATTCCAGCCGATACTTCTTTAAAAGCAGCAATAGCACCAGATAGTTCGCTGTTGGTAGCATTGTCTTTTATAAGTAAGTCGTGAATTGCATAAATACGTTCGAAAACTTCCTGCATAGTAATGGGTTCTTTCGATATTCCCATTCGTTCGCTGTAGCGCTCGGGCTCACGTTTTGGATTGTAGAACGAAAAGCCCGAAGCTTCAACAATATTGATTAACGCCGAATGAACACTTCCAATCAAGTTTGCATCGTTGGTATCGATAAAAATACTAACTGGCAAATGTCGCTTCAATTGACGTTTTTTGTATGAAGTGTTGATTGAATTGAACGAAATATATTCGCTAAAAGCATTTTGCAAAATGTAGATCTGATCTTTCATTCGCTGCAATTCGCTTTTATGCTCCGATTCGAGTTGATCAATCCGTTCGCGATAATATTCGTAGTATTGCTTCATCATTGCGTTTTGCGGTCCAGCAGCCACAAGACGTTTTCCTTCGTCGGTATCGGTAAAATTCTGGAAATTGTCGATAAACTTATCGGCCAGATTTTGTGCTTGCTTGTCGTACTGTGCTGGATATTTCCACGAATTGCGCGGATTCAGAATTTTTTGGTCGATATCGCGCAACTTTTTAGGAATCTGAAGACCAAAAATAGACAATTCTTCCATGGGCGATTCGTCGATGGTGCCATCGAGTATAGCATCAATTATTTTGCGTGTAATTGGAAGATCAATTCGACGGCCAACTCCATAAGGACCTTCGATCCAGCCAGTATTTACCAAATAAGCAGTAGCATTGTGCAAATCCATCTTTTTCGCCAATTCGCGTGCATAAACAGTTGGATGCAGCAACAAAAACGCAGCACCAAAGCAAGCCGAAAAAGTTGGCACTGGTTCTTTAATTCCACGCTCGGTTCCAGCCAATTTGCTTGTAAAACCACTCATAAAATAATACATTGCTTGGTCGCGAGTGAGTTTTGCAACTGGCGGCAATACACCAAAAGCATCTGCTGTAAGGAAAATCACCTTTTGGGGATGTGTTCCACGCGAAACAGGAGTTACAATATTGCGAATATGATAAATGGGATACGAAACCCTTGTGTTTTCGGTTTTTGACGCATCCGAAAAATTGATTTCGCCCGAATTTTTGTCGAAAACAACATTTTCGAGCAAAGCATCGCGGCGGATAGCTTCGTAAATATCGGGTTCTTTTTCTTTGCTCAGGTTGATACATTTGGCGTAGCAACCACCTTCGAGGTTGAAAACTCCATCGTCGTCCCAGCCATGTTCGTCGTCGCCAATCAAATAGCGTTCAGGATCGGCCGACAGGGTTGTTTTACCTGTTCCAGAAAGTCCGAAAAAGATAGCTGTGTCGCCATTTTTGCCCATATTGGCCGAACAATGCATCGACGCAATTCCGCGGAGAGGCAAAAAGTAGTTCATAATGCTGAAAAAACCTTTTTTGATTTCGCCACCATACCACGAACCTCCAACAACCGCCATGCGCTCTTTGATGTTGAATACTACAAAAACGTCGCTATTGAGTTTGTGACGTTCCCAATCGGGATTGATAGTTTTGCAAGCATGAAGCATGATGAAATCGGGCACAAAGTTTTCCAATTCGGAATCGGCCGGACGAATGAACATGTTTTTTACAAAATGAGCAGCCCATGCAACTTCGGTTACTACACGAATTTTTAAGCGTGTGTTTTCGTTGGCGCCCAAATAGGCGTCCATCACATAGAGTTTGTTGCCCGAAAGTTGCTTGCGCCCAGTTGCGAGCAGTTCGTTCCACACAGGCTCGCTGATGGGTTTGTTGTCGCTACCTTTGCGTCCTTCGGTTGCCCACCAAATATTGTCGGAGCTTTCGTTTTCGAAAACAATGTATTTATCTTTTGGCGAACGTCCAGTAAAAATGCCAGTATCGACATTTACTGCGCCCAAATTGGTTTCGAAGCCACGTTCGTAGCCAACCAAATCGCCGGCAGTTTCGTGTTTGTAAAGTTCCTAGTACGGAAGATTGTAAAACAATTCCTGAGTTTCAACAATGCCGTAGCTGGCAAGGTCGTCGCGCAATTTGGTCAGAAGATGTTCCATTTCAGTTCTATTTTTCACAAAAGTAAAAAGTATTGACAGAACTAACAGTAAAAAATGACTTTTATTTCAATGAGTTCAGTCCAAAAAGCTATAACGACGATAGTTTTCTAAGTCAAATTATTAATAATGAGACTGTTGCAAAAACCATGTTTTATTTTAACCTGTCTATTATCAATATCTTACACTTTTTACTTTACAAACTTTATTCTTTTCATTCTCGCCCCATAGTTTTTTACAACAAAAACACAATCAACTCCAGCAATGCATACACCATGCGCTGATAGGTA
>DYON01000012.1:0-2510 GCA_020720525.1 Acetofilamentum sp. | reverse complement strand
TTACAACAAAAACACAATCAACTCCAGCAATGCATACACCATGCGCTGATAGGTATATTTGTTGGGATGCAAAGTAATGGTGCCAGGTGCTATTGGGTCTTGGTGATTGCCATAGCGACTTCCAATGCGGTAGAGATGAATTGCCGAATCGTACAATTCAATAGGCAGTACTTGGTAGCGCATAGCTTCGAGAATGCGTCGTGTACGACTTCCTTCGCCACGCAAAAAAGAATCGAAAGGTTTATGGAGTTTTTCCTCACAAACTCCATCAATGAGTGTTTCGAGCAAACGGCGAAGCAAACCTAAATGAGTTGCAATTTCGGCTCTATCCGACTTCCCTATCGTTTGCAAAACGCTTACGAGCAATTCTTCGTCGTCCTCGTCGAAACGATTCTGAATTTTTGAGAAAACAGCTTCAAATTCTTCGCGCACAATTGTTTCGGGAAGCGCTTTCAACATACTGTTTATGTGTTGAAAAAGCATATTGTGTTCTGTTTCTTTGGCAAACACTTCAGCAATACCCACCATGTCTTCGGCAAAATCGGCAGGCGTTTCGGTATTGATACAAAAAGGTATAATGCGGCTGTAATCGTCTTCTATTTCGCCAATCTGCCTCAAAGCATGCGACACAAAATTCGACCTAACGGGTTCTTGTTTATCGTCGGTAAGAAAACAGCGACCATCGAGAACAACTGCCTTAAGCTTGCGGCTGCCACGAAGCATTTCCATGCCATCTTCAAGATTGTCGGCAATTACCATTTCTAAACCAAACGCTTTCGCCTCGGTTTGCAGTTTGGTAGAATAGATAGAATCGTCGTCGATCAACAGAATTTTTGTACTCATAATCATGCAAAAAAATTAAATTTCATTCATATCTTGCCTGAAATAGCTAAAACAATATTTACAATTAAGGAATAATCAATCATTTTCTTTCTTCTTTTTGGAAATCGAATTGATATCGATTTGAATAGCCTGAAGTAAAAACTGAATACCTAAAATAATGCGAGGCATCCCCTTCAATAAGCCTGGCTCGCTGAATCGATTTCCCTTTGCAGAATCAGCTTTATTGCTCACCAAAGGCTTTGCCAATGTTGGAATAAAACTGGGATCCATTTGTCCACTTTGTTGTGGACATTTATCGTCAACCACAATGATGCGATCGACCATTTCTTGTAAAGTTTCAATCACTTTAGCAATATAACCAGCAACTTTGTATGCAGGAATTACAGCTGCTATTGATAAATTCTCAATCATAAAACTATCCAATTCGTTTCAGGTGTACAAATATATAGAATTTATTCAAGCTCATGTTGAAGAACACATATACTGATGAATTATATATAGTTGGTGAAAACATTTGTATTTCGTTTTTGTTTTGGAGAGTTCTGGCTCTTCGCATAGCAAGTCTCATCTATGGTAATATGAATGAGTTTTCGACCTGTATTATTAAAATTTAAGATGGAACTGAACACATTCTTGAAAATAGAAATATCGTTATAGTGTTTTTATAAAGGACTATTTGTCTATTTGCACAAAAAAAATGTAGGTTTGTATAAAAATATTAAAGCAGCACAACTATGAGCATTAAAGGAACACGCACCGAACAAAATTTACTTAAATCATTTGCTGGCGAATCGCAGGCTGCAAGGCGCTACCGTATGTTTGCAAAAGTTGCAAAAAAAGAAGGATATGAGCAAATTGCATACATTTTCGAAGAAACAGCCTTGCAAGAAGATCAGCATAGCAAGCGTTTTTTTAGCTTCCTCGAAGGAGGGATGGTCGAAATAACAGCATCGTATCCTGCTGGAATGGTTGGCACAACAGCCGAAAACCTCGAAGCAGCAGCTGGTGGCGAAAACGAAGAATGGACTGAACTCTATCCCGAATTTGCAAAAATTGCCGAGGAAGAAGGTTTCAAAAAAATTGCAAGTGCATTCAAGCTCATAGCAACAGTGGAAGCAGAACACGAAAAACGATACCGCAAGCTCCTTCAAAACATTTCAGAAGGCAAAGTGTTTGCCGAAGACGAAGAAGTGGAATGGATGTGTCGTAAATGCGGCTATGTGCACAAAGGCAAAAAAGCTCTCAAAAACTGCCCAGCTTGCGAGCATCCCGAAGCCTATTTCGAACGTAAGGCCAAAAACTACTAGTCGATATGTCTTCGGCACATTCGGAGAAAAGGATAAAAACAATTCTTTTCTCCATGCATCGTATGTTGCTTGGGAATTTATAGCTATGAGCAGCGTGATGTACGAAATGTTCGAATGGCTTCTAACCATTATTGCACCAGCCGATCAGGCCGACAACTACAATGGTCAGCAAGGCGATATATGGGATGCTCAGAAAGATATGGCATTGGCTATGCTTGGTGGAATATTTGCTTGGGCTTCCTTTAGCATTAAAACAGCATTTTTGCGTAAATCGGAGAAATAGCACACTGTTCTTTAAATTGCTACCGGTTGAGGCTATATGCAGTAAGGGATTGCGGGCTACTTTCCTGTCCACCTACA
>DYON01000258.1 GCA_020720525.1 Acetofilamentum sp. | reverse complement strand
TTAATTACACAAAAAACTGTACTCATTCCTGAATCGATTCAATAAATCAGGTGTTTTTACGGATGCAAAAGCAAAAAAAGGACACAGAAAACCTGTGTCCTTTTTGAGAATGCGTTTAAAGTAGATGCTTAGTGTTTACCGCCACAGCCGCTGCCTTCGGTTCCGCCTTGCTTGCCTTTGCAACCGCTAGAACCGTCGCCACTGCCTGTGCCTTTACAGCCACTACTGCCTTCGGTGCTTCCACTTGGGCAACAACCACCTGTCGATTTTGCCTGATAACCAAGTTTTTGAATCCTTTGCACCAATTCGGAAGTGCTTGTTTTTTTAGGATTGAATTTCACTGTTACAACCTTGGTTTCAACATTGGCTTCAACAGTCTTAACTCCAGGTGCATAGGCTAAGTCGGCTTCAATCTTTGCTTTGCAATCTGCACAATGAAGATTGGTAGCAATTTGCACTTCTTGGGTTTTCTTACTCAACTTGGCTTCTTTTTGAGCCTGTGTAAACATGGGGGTCATAAACATGATAACCGCCGCAAACGAAAAAATAATTGATTTCATATGTTCTCCTTTTTTGTTGTTAGTTACTTTTTGATATTCTTCCAACCGCACAACTGATGTACGATTTCACTTTCCTGCCTGCCGTATTACTTCCCTCAGGTGGATATCCGAGGCCTTGCAAAACTGCCGCAAATTCTTCAGTTCTGTCGGTTCTACCATCGTATCGGATACTTCCTACCGAAACATCTGTGTTTACGTCAACTTCGGTTACGCCCTCCATCACGGAAATATTGCGTTTGATTGTGTTGGCACAACCATGGCATTTTAGGTTCTCTGCAAAAATTTTACTTTCCATAATCATTTGTTTTTGTTGAATTTGATTCGAATTCCAGCATAAATCTTACGACCCATAACTGGTCCCCAAACAATGCCGCTATCGAAATACGGACTGTAGGGTTTGTCGGCCGATAGAATTGGATTTTGCTGAGTGAAATTGGTGAGGTTTTCGACACCTGTATAAATACTCCAATGTTTGAAATTGCGGGTCAACTGCGCATGAATAATGGTGTGAGCTGGCGAATAGCCGGGCAGTCGAAACTCGACTGGAAACAAGCTTCGGTCGGGCAAGCGCGATCGACCTACCAACTGCCAAGTAAGATCGGCTTGCCATTTTTTCATGTTGCTTGCAAATGCAAAGGTTAGCAATCCCTTAAAATTGCTCACCATCGGCTTTTCTTGTAGCGTGCCATCTGGGAAAGTGTAGCGCACATCGTTGTAGCGCAATGCAGCCCGTATTTCGAGATGCTGAAATATAGGATATGAAACTTCGACCTGTGCATTGTGAGCATACGATTTGCCGTTGAGACTGTACACAAAAATGCGCGAAGTGTCCGACTCCATATCGAGAAGCATTTGACTGCTAAAGGATGTTTTGAAATATTCAGCCGAAATACTCATTTCGCGGCCCAAAATATCGACATATCGCACAAACGAAATACCATAATTTAATGCTCGTTCCATTTCGGGACTGTCTAGAAAAACCAGCTGCCTTGCCGAAGCAAGTACCGAAATGTTTTCGGGAATTATATATGGCGACCGATAGCCCATTCCAACCGACCCACGTAAGGTAGTGTGGCGATTGAGATGGTATTTCACATGCAAACGTGGAGTTGCCAAAAATCCGAAACGACTGTTGTAGTCGGCTCTGACACCAGCCATCACGGTCAACTTTTCAGGAAATGCATAGGTGTACTGAAAAAAAGTACCAGCAACCATTTCTTTTGTTTTCCATGTACTGTCGTTCAAATTTTCGACAACATCGTCGTAAACAAAGCTAAAACCAGCATCGTAGCTGTGCTTCACATCTTTGAATGGCGAATGAAAAATAAGGTTCGAATAGAACGATTTCTGCTCACCTGCATAGTCGGTTTGCCCAAAACGTGTATCGAGCCCATTCCACGAAAACGAATTGATGAAACCAACACTTTTCCCTGGTTTGTTTTTAAAAATATAACCAGCTTTAGCAAAAACTTCTGCCCGGCTGTTTCTGATGTCGGATGTCCATAAGCCTTGTGGGCTTTCTGTGAAATTTGGACTGTTTTGTATTTGTCCTCCTTTGCGCATTTCCTCCATCAGTCGAACACCCCAGCGCATTTCGAGCCCTTTTGGACTAATGTATTGCCAAAAATTGGCCAAATTCACTTGGTGGCCTGTGTTCACATCGCGAAAACCATCGTTGTTTCCATCCACATCGGTGTTGTTGAAAGAATAATGACCCAAAACAATGGAACTGATCTTCTTGTTGAAGTCGTATGCTGCATTTATATTGAATTCTTGTCGGCCAGCATCGTTTACATAATAGTTCAAAAAAAGCAATTCGTCCGATTCGGGTTTTTTGAATTCGGCATTGATTTGTCCGGTAATACCTTCGTAGCCATTCAAAACTGCCGAAGTACCTTTCGAAACAGAAATTGATTGCATCCACGACCCCGGAATATATTCAAGCCCAAAAGCCGAACCCAATCCGCGCATAAATGGGATGTTTTCGATCATCAACTGGCTATAAACACCCGAGAGTCCAAGCAGCTGAATTTGGCGTGCGCCCGAAACAGCATCGGTATAATTTACATCGACCGAAGCATTGGTTTCGAAACTCTCCGAAAGATTGCAACAAGCAGCACGCTGAAGTTCGCCAGTACCAATTTCTTGACTCCACAATGGATTTAGACGGTCGAGATGCGAACCCGATGCATTCGCATCAATTTCAATGGCCGAAAGCATGTTCGATTCATTCAATACAATATCGAGAACAGCTCCATCATTTACATGTTGCAATGTGTCGCTTTTGTAGCCAACATACGAAAAAACCAAATCAACTCCCGAAGGCGGAGCAGCAATACTAAATTTTCCGTTGATGTCGGATGTAACTCCTTGCAACTGATTGCTCCAATAAACGTTGGCCAAGGGGAGCGGCTGCATGGTGCCATTTGAAGTAGCACCCGAAATAGTGCCTGTTACCTGGGCACTTGCTATATTGTATGTCATGGGCAAAGCCACAAACAACAAAAATAATTTTTTCATTTTAATTTGATTACTGAAAAATTCCTTGAATTCTAAATAGAAATCAGGAATTACAGCAATCGAGCTTCAAATTGCCATATTTCACCACCAAGAATTTCGACGTATGCCGTGGAGGCGATGAAAAATCGAAACAATTGTAAATTGGAGAAACATTTTCAACAAATAAAACTGGCAATTTTTCAACTACATCAACAACTAAAGGCTCTGCAACAAAAAAGTCTTCGTTGTCGCCTATCGAAATTGTTTCGATTGTTTTGATGAATTTATGAATGTTTTCGCAGCAACGTCCCGAATCGATGCTGCTGTCGCAACACGAACCGCAGCTATGTTCGTCGGAATGTTCTTCGCTATGTTCGTGCTCGCACGATTGGGGTCCTTGCCACGACACTATTTTTCGACCTGATTCGTGACAAAGATGGGTGAAAATATTAAATCCGCCTGAAGAAAAAATCAACAGGGGAATCAACAAAAGCGAAAATGAAATCCGAAACAATTTCATAGAACAAAGATATTAAAAATCACTATCAACCGACAAAATTGAAAAATCGTCAATTTTGGTTTGTATGTAATTGA
>DYON01000257.1 GCA_020720525.1 Acetofilamentum sp. | reverse complement strand
TGGCATGTGATCGACCCGAAATGTTGCCACATCGTTGATGATAACGCCCCCAGCTTCAATTTCGTTGAAAGCATATTGCATGTTTGCAAGCGAATCGGTAAAAACACCAGCCTGCAAACCAAATTGAGAGTCGTTGACCAAGCGAACAGCTTCATGGAAATTGGTGAATTTTTCGAGCGTTACCACTGGTCCAAAAATCTCGAGCTGACAGACCTTCATTTCGGGCTTGGTATCAATCAGAACTGTTGGCTCGTACAACGCTCCGCTTCTATTTCCACCACAAATAACTTTAGCGCCGCCTTGCACAGCTTCGTTTACCCAAGTTTCGACGCGCATGGCATTTGCTTCGTCAATCATAGATGAAATATCGGTTTCGACTTCGAGCGGACTCCCCTGCTTCAGTTTTTGGGCTGCTTCGGCAAATCGGGTCGAAAATTCGTTGTAGCAGCTTTCGTGCACAAAAATGCGTTGGGTGTGAATGCACACTTGTCCCGAAAAAGCAAATGCGCCCGAAAGCACTTTAGGTACTGTCAAATCGAGATTAGCCGTTTCGTCAACAATTAGTCCGGCATTGCCGCCCAGTTCGAGCACCACCTTCTTTTTTCCGGCATCTTTTTTCATTTTCCAACCCACTTCGGGCGAACCGGTGAATGTGAGCACAGCAATTCGCGGGTCAATCACCAGCCTATTGCCACTTTCGCGGTCGAGCGGCAACACCGACAATGCTCCCGCAGGCAAATCGGTTTGCGCCATCAATTGCGCCAAGAATAACATCGACAATGGCGTATTGCGCGACGGCTTCAAAATAATGGGACAACCAGCTGCAATGGCAGGTGCAATTTTGTGAACTGCCAAATTGAGAGGGAAATTAAACGGACTGATGCCAGCCACAATTCCCGCTGGGAACCATTTCACAATGGCTTCTTTGCCGTTTCCGGCTGGTGTCCAATCAATTTTCATGAATTCGCCTGCAAAACGGCGACTTTCTTCGGCGGCCACCTCGAATGTTTGCACAGCGCGGTCAACTTCGCCCAATGCGTATTTCAAAGGTTTGCATGCTTCCGAAGCTATGAGCCGTCCAGCTTCGGAACGATTTTCGCGCAGCAAAGCAGCAGTTTTCATCAGAATTTCGTACTTCTTCCACGATGGCATAGCTTTTAGCACTGGCAAAACCTCTTGTGCTTTTTTGATGGCTGTTTCGAGTTCGGCTGGTCCTGCCAAATAGGTTATTCCTGCTACCGAACCATCGTAAGAGCTTTTCACATCGAGTGGTGTTGAGGTTTCGACAAACTCACCAGCGAGGAATATTTTGTAGGTCATTGGGTTTGCTTTTTTGCAAACTTAGAAAAAAATCACGATTTGGAAGTAAGTAAGCAACAAATCATTTTGATGAACAACAGACCCAAATGTTTAGACAATTACCAACCAACCCTATTCAATACCAGAGTAGTATTTCATGAATTGAACACGTTCGTAAGCAGCAGGGTTGGTACTTGTTTTGTACGACATTTTTCCCCTGAAATCGTCAATCGATTTGTAGTTGTTTTTATCCATCCATTCTTCAACAAAAGCGAGCATAGTTTTTATTTCGCCAATTCCTTTCTGATACAGAACCGATGCCACTTGAACAGCATTTGCTCCAGCAAGAAGTTGTTTTACAACTCCAGCTCCATCGTGAATACCAGTAGATGCGCACAAATCGGAATGAACTTTACCCGAAAGCATAGCAATCCAACGCAGCGATGTAGCAATCTCTTCTTTGTGACTAAACATGTTGGTTGCGGTCACTTTTAAATCGTTGATATTAATATCGGGCGAAAATGGACGATTAAACAACACCAATCCTTTGATTTTTTTCCACGACAATTGCACCATAAAGCGCGAAAGATCGGTAAAATAGTTTCCAAGCTTCACAGCAACGGGCAGATTGGTATTTTCGAGCACGCGATCAATAATATCAGAATATTGCTTTTCGATGGTAGCAGCAGTTGTATTTTCGTCGGATGGCAACAAAAAGATATTTAATTCTAATGCATCGGCACCAGCATATTCAATCTTTTTCGCAAATTCGACCCAATCGGTAGCCGAGTAGCAATTGATGCTGGCTATGATGGGAACCGAAATTTGTTTTTTGGTTTCACGAATAAAATTGAGATATTTCTCAACTTCGTTTTGCGCGGTGTATTGCTTGATGTAGTCTTCGGCTTCGGGATAGCTGATATTGCTGGTCGAATCGACCATTTGCTTCTTAAACTCGAATCGAATCTGTTCCTCGAACAACGATTTGAGCACAATGGCTCCAACACCGTTTTTCTCCATTTCGAGAAGATTTTCCATTTTCAAACTCATTCCCGAACTGCCGGCAATTATAGGATTGCGGAGTGTAAGACCAAGATATTGCGTTTCCAAATTAGCCATAGCTGTTTATTTAAAGGACAAAAATAGAAAATTCCTGCATTACAGATGAAAAAAAGTCCGATTTTTTATTCCAACTGCAAGTGATTGTTATTCAGTAAAATATCAGTTATTAATTTGATATTTTTCAAAAATATCTGGAGCATTGATGCTTTCAACCGCTTTCTGCAACTCGGGGTCGATGTCGCCAATAATCATATAATATGCTTCGGGACCATATAAACTTCGGGCAACATAAGCCCTAAGAATTGTTTGAATAATCGCTTTACTTTGGTCGTAACCTTCCTGCTCGAATGCCACATCGTTCTCGATATACGCAAAAAATTCTTTCATGAATTCTTCGGTTATTTTATATTCGCTGCGGTATTTTTCGATGGTTTTGTATTTCGAAATCAAACTTTCACGATTTGCCTGTAAATAGTCTTGTGTGAAAGTGCTGAAAACGTTTTTTCGAATCAATTTTGTGTAGTAGTCGCTGTATTTATTAGTATCGAGCGGAATAAAAATGTCGGGCATAATTCCACCACCACCATACACAACGCGACCAGCAATTGTTTTGTAGCGAAGCGAATCGGGAAATTTGATCGAATCTGGGTGAACCAGTTCGCCATGCTCCAAACGACCGACCAAATCCCTATAATAGCTTTCGTGGCCTTCGTCGTAAGGCTTTTGAATGCAACGTCCACTTGGGGTGTAGTATCGAGCAATTGTTAAGCGCATGGCCGAACCATCGGGAAGACTAAACGGACGCTGAACCAAACCTTTTCCGTAGCTGCGGCGTCCAATCACCAAAGCGCGGTCGCAATCTTGCAATGCGCCGGAAACAATCTCGCTTGCCGAGGCACTTCCTTCGTCGATCAGAACTACCAGTTTTCCCTTTTCAAAGCTTCCTTTCGAAGTAGCATTGTAATCGGCACGAGCTTCGGCTCTACCTTCGGTATAAACGATCAATTGGTCTTTTGGCAAAAACTGGTCGGCCAAATCGACCGAAGTTTTTAGATATCCGCCACTGTTGCCACGCAAGTCGAGAATCAACGATTTGTAGTTGTTTTCGCGCAACTCTTTGATAGCTTCAGCAAATTCGTCCATGGTGTTGGCTGCAAAACGGTTCACTTTGATGTATCCAATTTCTGGAGTTACCAGATAAGCCGCATCTACACTATGAATGGGAATTTTATCGCGGGTGATGGTGAAATTAATAATTTCAGCTTCGCCCTTGCGAAAAATACCAACCACTACTT
>DYON01000256.1 GCA_020720525.1 Acetofilamentum sp. | reverse complement strand
TCTGGTCCGTGTCTCAGTACCAGTGTGGGGGATCATCCTCTCAGAACCCCTAGCCATCGTAGTCTTGGTGAGCCGTTACCTCACCAACAAACTAATGGCACGCATGCTCATCTATAACCAATAAATCTTTAATTGAATGGTGATGCCACCTCTCAATACTATGGGACATTAATCCCGATTTCTCGGGGCTATTTCCCAGTTATAGGTAGATTACATACGCGTTACGCACCCGTGCGCCGGTCGCCGCCAGATATTGCTATCCGCGCTGCCCCTCGACTTGCATGTATTAAGCCTGCCGCTAGCGTTCATCCTGAGCCAGGATCAAACTCTCCATAGTAATTTGATCTTTAATAACTCGGATTCATTTCTCAAAGTTCTCGACTTTGTGATACGCACTATCGTTTTTATGTCTCAATATTTCAAAGAACGTTTTCTTTATGTTTTCACCCCGCTTCTTTCGATTTGGGAGTGCAAAAGTAATCATTTTTTTTAATCCGCAAACTTTTTTGAAAAAAAATTTTCTTTCCTCAAAATTCTTCGCTTCGGTCCGCTGTTCAAACGGGACTGCAAAAGTAATACTTTTTTTTAATCCCACAACTTTTTTTGAAAAAAATTTTTGAACTCTCTAATTTTTCATCTACACGGTCCGTTGCTCAAACGGGACTGCAAAAGTAATACTTTTTTTTAATCCCACAACTTTTTTTTATTTTTTTTCTTTTTTCTGCGTCTTTTCAGTGAACTGTCCCCGTGCTGTTGTAACGGGAGTGCAAAATTACGCATTTTTCCTTACCAGAATACATTTTCTTCATTATTTTTTCTTCTTTTAGTAATTGATTGGATTATAACCCTTTGTATATGCAATTTTTTATTCCTTTTTAGCTCTAAAATACATATACCTTATATTATAAACTTTAGTCTGGAACAGCTGAATGATACGAAGAACGCACCAGAGGGGCACTCTCTACACGCCTAAAACCCATACCCAATGCCATTTTTCGAATTATTTCGAACTCTTCAGGGGTGTAATATTTCTCTACTTCAATATTATCTACACGTGGTTGAAGATACTGACCAATTGTTACCATCTGGCATCCAACTTTGCGAATATCTAACAAAACCTCCTGAATTTCTTCCATCGTTTCGCCCAAACCAGTCATAATTCCACTTTTTGTGAGCATTCCCATAGAACCGGCCAAATGCAATGTTTCCAAACTACGGTCGTATTGTGCTCCAGAGCGTATTTGAGGTGTTAATCTGCGAACCGTTTCAAGATTATGACTAAAAATATCGGGCCCAGCATTGGCTACAATCTGAATTAAATTGCGCTTGGCATGAAAGTCGGGTACAAGCACTTCAATTGTAACACCAGGATTATTTGTTTTTAGCAAACTTATGCAGGCAGCCCAATGTGCAGAGCCCTCATCGGGCAAATCGTCGCGAGTTACCGATGTAATAACGCAATGCTTCAATGCAAAATGCTTCACTGTACGAGAAAGATTTCTTGGCTCATTCTCATCGGGAGCTGCGAGTAGAGAGTTATCGACTGCGCAAAACCTGCAATTGCGAGTGCACGATTCGCCTAATATCATAAATGTAGCTGCGCCCTGCGCCCAGCATTCACCAATATTGGGACATTTCCCACTTTCGCAAATTGTGTGCAAACAACCTTCGGACAGAGCCGATTTCATTTGTGAATATACTTCAGCTGAGGGCAGCTTACTTTTCAGCCATTTAGGTTTGGCTACTCGAATTTTCTTCTCTTCGTTTTTCTCCATCGAACAATTAGGGATTGTATCGCTTGCCAAAATTGGCTGCAACATAGAATGAAATAAAATAGTTTGTGTTTTCGGCTAATGCCATTATAGGAATCTTTTTAAGATACAAATCGACAGCCACTCCAGTTTCGACATAGCGCACCAAACGCCGTTCGAGACCATATTCGAAACTGAATCCGCCCTTAAAATATAAACCTGGATAAATTTTACTTTCGCCAACACCTTTGAGCATAGGACCTCTTCCATATATATTGAGAATATTGTGCTCTTCGGGATTGTAGCGTTCAAGATTGAGATGATAGGTGTATGTACTGCTTGATTGATCAATTATATATAGGTAAACTGGTTTAGCCATAGCTATCGAAGCTCCAAATTCATAGAAACGACGAACATCGACACCGCCCCAGTAAGGCTTTTCGTTGAGTACATTCATGCTTCCTAGTCCAAAACGCATCATCAAAACACTGTTTTGTTTGCCATACACAAATTTGCGAGCGTTGTCGAACATATAAACATTGCCAATTTTTATTTCCTTGGGGTGCTTCATGTTGAGTAAGTCGAAATTGATGTATCGCTGAGAATTGTAAGAATTGTATTGCCCCCAACGCACGCCAAAACCCATGCCTTCGCTATGCGCAAATGCATGGGCAGAATATTCACGTTTTAGGATAAAGCCATGCTCATTTCCAGTTGTACCTACCTCTTGCGAAGTAGCCACCAGTACCGAAAATAGGCAAAAGATGAACCCTATCGGTTTGACCAATAATCTCATAATTAAGGATGAACAAGCACCCCCCTACAGATTTTAACCGTTATTATGGTCCAATGGAGCTGCTACATCGGCACTTCCATTATGATAAGCAGGACAAGTTTCGTGCGAACGGCAACTGGAAAACAGAGCTACCATCAAAGAAACAGCAAATACAAAAGCAACCACTTTTTTCATAGTCATAAGTTTAGAAGGTTCAAAATTACAAAATTCTTCCCGATTGTGCAATATGTTTTAGTATATTTACGCACAATTTATGAACAAAACGCCGTTATCAAAACAAATATTGTATGCAAGTTGTCGCTCCCAAAATAGAATCGTCGTGGAAAAAGCTACTCAATGACGAGTTTCAAAAACCTTATTTTGCTGATTTAAAGCAGTTTTTGATTAAAGAAAAATCCCAATACAGGATTTTTCCTCCTGGTGAAGAAATATTTTCAGCATTCGATTTAACACCTTTTGAGAAAGTAAAAGTCGTTATTTTAGGTCAAGATCCTTATCATGGAGTTGGTCAAGCCCATGGACTTTGCTTTTCGGTGAAAGCAGGAACAGCTTTTCCACCGTCGTTGCTCAATATTTACAAAGAAATTGAAGCCGATCTCGGTATCCCCCGCCCCAACCATGGCAATTTGACAGCTTGGGCACAACAAGGAGTTCTTTTGCTTAATACTGTTCTCACTGTTCGCGAAAACACAGCCGACTCGCACAAAAACAAAGGTTGGGAAAAGTTTACCGATAGTATTATTGGTCTGATAAACGAAAACAGCAACCATATAGTATTTGTACTTTGGGGAAACAATGCCAAAGCAAAAGCGTCGCTGATTGACAGTTCGCGGCATTGTATTCTTACTGCAGCACATCCTTCGCCACTTTCGGCCACACGTGGATTTTTCGGATGCAAACATTTTTCAAAAATCAACGAATACCTGACAAGCAAAAACATTTCTCCAATCAATTGGCAACTTTGAAGCAAGCTATAACCATATTGATTGTTCTTTTTTCCTTTTCAGTATTGCAAGGGCAGAAAACTGTTTTTGTTTGCAACCAGAACGATAGCAGCATCGCAACTAAATTCGCATTCGAAGGCGATTCATTACAACTCAGACAGTATTTT
>DYON01000255.1 GCA_020720525.1 Acetofilamentum sp. | reverse complement strand
GTTGCGGTTGGTGCTGTGATTGCTGTTATTCGAATCGATGGCGAATCGGAAGAACCTGCAACTGTTGATGCTACCGAAATTGTTGTCGAAAAAATGGTAATCGAAGAACCTAAAGCTGAAATTGTTGCCAATCTAATAGCTTCCGACGAGCAGGGGAGTGGTCGTTTCTATAGTCCTTTGGTGAAAAGCATGGCTCGCAAAGAAAATATTGCATTGAAAGAGCTCGATGCTATTGAGGGTTCGGGCGAAAATGGCAGAATGACCAAACACGATCTCGAAAATTTCATTTCAAACAGGCAAAATGCAGTTGCTCCTGTAGCGCAAGTTGAAAAATTGGCTCCTAAAGTTGCATCAATCGTTCCTTCTGCTGGCGACGAAATAATTCAGATGGATCGAATGCGCAAACTCATTGCCGACCACATGGTGCATTCGAAGCAAACATCGGCACATGTTACTTCGTTTATCGAACTTGATATGGGAAAAGCTGTAAATTGGCGCGAGAAAAACAAAGGGCTTTTCGAGAAAAAATACGGAACAAAACTCACCTACACGCATGTTATTCTTCATGCTGCAGCTCAGGCTCTGCGCTTTTACCCAATGGTGAATGCTTCGGTCGATGGCGACAAAATTATTCTGAAGAAAAACATCAACATTGGCATGGCTACTGCTCTTCCAAATGTTAATCTGATTGTACCTGTGCTCAAAAACGCCGATTTACTCAATTTGGCTGGTGTAGCAAAAGTTGCCAACGATTTGGCTTTCCGTGCTCGCGACAACAAATTGAGCCCCGACGAAATTTCGGGTGGTACTTTCACTTTTACCAATTTGGGATCGTTTGGAAGCTTAACAGGAACACCTATTATTAATCAACCTCAAGTTGCTATTTTGGCTGCTGGCGTTATTGCCAAAAAACCTGTTGTGATTGAAAGCCACGATGGCGATAGTATCGGAATTAGACCCATCATGATACTTTCGCTTAGCTACGATCATCGTATTGTGGACGGTGCTCTGGGTGGTCTGTTTATTTTGAAAATGAAGCAATTGCTCGAATCATTCGAAGTTCTCGATATTTAGTAATTTCGTAATTCAATATTTGTTTAATTTGATATGGGGAAATGAAGTTTTTCTTTTTTGCTGCTATTTTTATAGCTACGTTCAGTATTTCGGCTCAGGTTACCGACAAAGAAACCGACCTGCGCAAACTCAACAATGATAGCACCGAAGGTTGGAAAAAAGGTGGAATGTTTACACTTGCATTCAGTCAGGTATCGCTCAGCAACTGGGCTGCTGGGGGCGAGAACTCGTTTAGTGGCAACAGTATTGTGAATTCGTTTGCCAATTACAAAAAGGACAAAATAACATGGGACAACAACCTCGATTTTGGCTATGGATTTATGAAGCAAGGCAAAGAGAGCATGAGAAAAACAGACGATAAAATCGATTTTTCGTCGAAATTTGGTCATAAACTTACCGAACGCAGTTTTGTGGCTGCATTGCTCAATTTTAAATCGCAGTTTATGCCTGGCTTCAACTATCCGAACGATTCGGTTCAAATATCAAAGTTTTTAGCTCCTGGCTATTTGCTTTTTGCAGCTGGTTACGATTACAAAAAGAAAGATTTTCTTAGTCTTTTCTTCGCTCCCATTACAAGTAAAATGACCATTGTAAACGATGCTACTTTGGCCAATGCAGGCGCTTTTGGAGTGGAACCAGCTGTTTTTGATGCAACCGACTCAACTTTGATGCTAAGGACTGGGAAAAAGACACGTCTCGAATTTGGAGGCTATTTCAAGGGAGCTTTCACCAAAGATATTATGACCAATGTGAAGTTGTCAACCAAACTCGAATTGTTCTCGAATTATCTCAAAAATCCTCAGAATATCGATATTTATTGGGAAACTTCCATTGGAATGAAAGTGAATAAATATATTTTAGTGACCATTGGCACTACGCTTGTTTACGACGACGATATTATGATTGAACTCAAAGATGCTGCCAGAAATGTTACTGGCAAAGGTCCTCGAACTCAGTTCAAAGAAGTGTTTGGACTTGGATTTTCGTACAAATTTTAAAACCAAAAAACAATTGATATGAAGATTTTTAAAGAATTTCGTGATTTTGCCATTAAAGGTAATGTGCTCGATTTGGCTGTTGCTGTAATTATTGGAGCTGCGTTTGGAAAAATAGTCAGTTCGATGGTTACCGACATCATCATGCCTCCCTTGGGGTATATTATTGGCAATGTCGATTTCAGAGATTTGAAGTGGATAATTCAGGATGCTGCTCCTGCTGTTATGAATGGCGACATGGTTGTGTCGGCAGCTGTGCAAGAAGTAAGTCTGAATTACGGAATGTTTTTTCAGAATATTTTCGATTTTTTGATTATCGCTTTTGCTGTATTCATGGTTGTGAAGGCCGCCAATCGTATCAAACGCAAGCAAGCTGAAGTAGCAGCCGAACCAGCAAAACCTACCAACGAGGAAGTGCTGCTAACCGAAATTAGAGATTTGTTGAAAGAAAAGAGGTAATTCTAATTGTAAAATAGAAATCAAAAGTGGAGCATCGGCACGAAATATCGCTTTTGTTTGTTTTGTAAACCAAATGATAACTTATGTTTATTGTTTTGTAAACCAAATGATAACCACCATTATTTGTTATTTCTTAATGTTGCGCGTACTTTTGTAATTAAATTTTTTTACTATGAAACATCTCTGGATTTCTTTTTTGGTTTTGTTTACTTATTTGAATTTGAACTCAAATAATTTGCAAATAAGCGTTCCAACTTTGAACGCTTCAAACGAACTCTCTTTTACTGTGAGTTGGGACAATTCGTGGTTCACATCATCGGCTCCACACAATTGGGACGGTGTTTATCTGTTTGTTAAATATCGCGATTGCGCTTCAACAAATGCATGGAGCCATGCACAACTCAGCACAACGGTTGCCAATCACTCAGTTCAAGCTCCACTAATGATCGATCCATATCGTCTTAGCGATGGAATGGGACTCATTGTGAGGCGCTCAGCAGCAGGTAGTGGAAACATCACAACCGCATCAGTTACCTTGAAACTTTCGAGTCCTGCACTGGGTTCAAGCTACGATTTTCAGGTTTTTGGTATTGAAATGGTGATGATTCCTACTGGTGCATTTTATCTTGGCGATGGCACTTCTGCAAACACAATTACCAATGGTGCGAGCAGCAGCCCATTGTATGTTGCTTCCGATTCTGCTATTACACGTGGCACTACTGCTGGTAATATTTATTGTAACAGCAACGCCATAACCGTTCCAAGTTCAATTCCTTTGGCTTACCCTGTGGGTTACGATAGTATGTATGTGATGAAATACGAAATATCGCAAGGGCAGTATGTAGCTTTTCTAAATACTTTGGCTAGCGATCAGGCAACTAATAGGGTGTATATAGTAGCTGATCGAACCGATGTTAGTGGTACTTGGCCCAACTATACTACTCTTTATCCTTATAGGGCAATGGGCTATTTAATTTGGCAAGATTTAACCGCTTATCTAGATTGGAGTGGAATGCGTCCTATGACTGAGCTGGAATTCGAGAAAATTTGCCGTGGTCCAAACATTCCAGTTGCAGGCGAATTTGCTTGGGGTACCAATACCATTACCGATTGTAATGCATTGAGTAACGATGGAACAGCAACTG
>DYON01000254.1 GCA_020720525.1 Acetofilamentum sp. | reverse complement strand
GAAAACCGCTCAGAAACAAATCATATCAAAACTTGTAATCGGATTTGGAAAACAGCCGCTTCCAGACCTTCTGAAAAATAAAAAACTGGATTGATGTGTATAAATCCAGTTCGCAAGCTACAACATTGCTTCTTACTTGTCTTTTACTTCTTCAAAATCGACGTCGGTAACTTCATCTTGAGGCTTAGCTTCGTTTTGCTCGCCTTGCGGACCAGCCTCAGGACCTTGGTTTTGAGTAGCTTTATACATTTCCTCGCTGGCTGCCTGCCATGCCGAATTCAATTTTGCTGACGCAGCATCAATAGCATCGAGATTTTGACTCTTGTGAGCTTCTTTCAATTCGGACAAAGCTGAATCGATTGGTTCTTTTTTGTCGGCTGGAATTTTTTCGCCGTATTCGCTCATTTGCTTCTCTGTATTAAAAATCAAACTATCTGCTTGATTTATTTTGTCGATTCGCTCGCGTTCTTTGCGATCCGAATCTGCATTCGCTTCGGCTTCGGTTTTCATACGCTTGATTTCGTCATCGGTCAAACCACTGCTTGCTTCAATTCGAATTTGCTGCGATTTTCCGGTTGCTTTATCTTTTGCCGAAACATTCAAAATACCATTTGCATCAATGTCGAAAGCAACTTCTACCTGAGGCACTCCACGTGGTGCTGGGGGAATTCCATCGAGATGAAAACGACCAATCGACTTGTTGTCGCGAGCCATGGAGCGTTCACCCTGAATGATGTGAATTTCAACCGAAGTCTGATTGTCGGATGCAGTCGAAAAAGTTTCGGCCTTTTTGGTTGGAATAGTAGTATTCGACTCGATTAATTTAGTCATAACTCCACCAAGAGTTTCAATTCCTAGCGAAAGAGGAGTTACATCGAGCAACAACACATCTTTAACCTCACCTGTAAGAACAGCTCCTTGAATGGCTGCACCAACTGCAACAACCTCATCTGGATTAACACCTTTTGAAGGTTTTTTGCCAAAAAATTCTTCGACAACCTGCTGAATAATTGGAATACGTGTTGAACCACCAACAAGAATTACTTCGTCGATATCAGAAGACTTCATATTGGCATCGGCCATTGCTTTGCGACATGGTTCAATGGTTGCTTTCACGAGATCGTCGATAAGCTGTTCGAATTTTGCTCGGGTGAGCGTTTTAACAAGGTGTTTCGGGATTCCATCAACAGGCATGATATATGGCAAGTTGACTTCGGTACTGGTTCCCGACGACAACTCAATTTTAGCGCGTTCGGCAGCTTCTTTCAGACGTTGTAATGCCATGGGATCTTTTTTAAGATCGAGACCTTCGTCTTTTTTAAATTCTTCGGCAAGCCAATCGATAATGCGCTGGTCGAAATCGTCGCCACCAAGATGGGTATCGCCATTGGTCGATTTCACTTCAAAAACACCATCGCCAAGCTCTAAAATAGAAACATCAAATGTTCCGCCTCCCAAATCATAAACGGCAATTTTAATTTCACGGTCTTTCTTGTCGAGACCATAAGCCAATGCGGCTGCAGTTGGTTCATTAATGATGCGACGAACTGTCAAACCAGCTATTTCTCCAGCTTCTTTTGTAGCCTGACGCTGCGAATCGTTGAAATATGCAGGAACAGTAATTACCGCTTCGGTAACTTCGGTTCCCAAATAATCTTCGGCAGTCTTTTTCATTTTCTGCAAAATCATGGCAGAAACTTCTTGTGGTGTATAGTGACGATCGTCAATTAATACACGCGGCGTATTGTTAGCACCTTTTTCAACTTTATATGGAACACGTCCTGTTTCTTTGGTCACTCTATCAAAGGTTTCACCCATGAAACGTTTGATAGACGAAACTGTACGAGTTGGGTTGGTTATAGCCTGACGTTTGGCCGGATCGCCAACTTTTCGTTCACCATTGTCGGTAAAAGCAACCATACTTGGAGTGGTGCGCTTACCTTCGCTGTTCGCAATTACAATCGGTTCGCTGCCTTCCATCACAGCCACGCAGGAATTTGTAGTTCCCAAATCTATTCCAATAATTTTTCCCATAATTCATTTTTTTAATCGGGTGCCCTCTCTCAACATATATACCAAATCATATTAACAATCATTTTTTGACACAATTGACCAATTATGGGAATCTTAATATCAATTGTCTGACAATTTGACACAAAAAAAGCTGCACAATGGCAGCTTTCAATCGAAAAAAGCACTTTTATTTCATCTTACTGCTAATTTCTTCAAATACAATGTCGCTTGGAATTTCAAATGCATCGGCAGCTGGCTCAACATCTTCTTGGATTTTAACTAACTCCATTTTCATTGAAATGCCACTAGCACTCGATTCCATTTTCATTGCAATGCCCTTCCAAACCCATGTTTTAGAAGTGGCTCCGTCCATGTTCATACTGTAAACATCGCACATTTTTCCACCAACTTCTTCGGTGCCTTCGTTCTTCATATTCATTTTCTTCATTTGCTCGGCATCAACATTCCGATAATTCACCCCACCTTTATCAGAAGGATTGAATTTCACTTTGGAACCTTGCTTGGTTGTTGCATCCCACGAATAAATATATTTACCATCATTTACCATGTAAGAAGTAGTGTTGAATCCCATCATATTCATTGTAGTGGTGGTTGAAGACATTTTTCCAAAATCTTTCCAACTAACAACTAAATTAGAAACCATTCCCATTGTTTCCATTTTGTATTCGATGATTCCTTTTTCAACTTCGTAGAGTGCATTGGAATCGGCATTCTTGTCAACAGTTTCCTTGTCGTTAACATTTGTGCTGTCGGTAGTTTCCGATTTCTTGTCATCTTTGCTGCCGCCACAAGAGCTAAGCATAAATGCAAACACGACCAGACTCATCAATAAGGCGACTTTTTTCATGATATTTTGGTTTTTAGGTTTAGTACTCAATTAGTTCAATGCGCTGTGTTATCGACCCAAGGTCGGTTGTCATCCAAATTTCTTTTTCTTTAAGCTTCAGGATGGTATAGTCAGCGTTCCAGATATTGCTGCTATCGTCGGAATAATCAATATACAGCGTATTAAAATCATCCGAAAACTTCCACGTCCCATAGTAATGATAATCAGTCGATTGATCGTAAAACTCGGCATTTTTATCTTTTTTAAACTCTGCCCAACTGTTGGCATAAGTAGATGTAAGGTCCATGCCATTTTGAGTAAACTTCTGATACTTCCATTTATTCACTAAACGAGCTTCGGGTGTACGTAAACTAATTACAGGGCCATCGTCGTAATAGCAACCCGACAATGTGAAAACAAGCAGTAAAACAGGCAAAATAAGTTTTTTCATCTTTGTTTTTTTTGCAAATATAGCAGAAAATAGAAAAACAAAACTCCTTGAAAAAGGGGATTCTTTACTTAAAATTCGACCGAAAGCCCATCGTAAGCTAAAAAAATGCTTTTAGGTAATTGAGGATTAACATCGTTGTGCAATCCCAAAAAATGACTGATATGAGTTAGATAGGTTCTTTTTGCTCCAATTCGTTGAGCCATTTCGATGGCTTCGCTGAGCGAAAAATGTGTCGGATGCTTCTTTTTTCGCAGAGCATTCAAAACCAACACATCGGGATGTCCTATGGCTTGTATTGCCGATTCTTCAATTCTGCTTGCATCAGTTATATAAACCAAACCATCCATTTTAAACCCCTGAATA
>DYON01000253.1 GCA_020720525.1 Acetofilamentum sp. | reverse complement strand
GTGCCGGACTGAATTGCGAAAATAAAGCGATGATATATTCGATGAACTTTGTCATTGTATATTACGCGTTATCTTGCGATAAAATATAAACTCCCTTACCGTCTGCTCTGCGTGCACGTCCGCCGGCACGAACCAAGAAGCTGTAAACGTCGCCGTAATAAGTCGGATCACCTTTCGATTCAAACATACTTATTGTTCCGACTGCTCTCTCTACCGTGGTATCTTGCCATGCAACTGCACCCGCAAGTGCCGTAGCGGCTACGTTATCATCGGGCGAGAGTAATGTAAAGTCATTTTTCAAGGTTGAGACACGCGAGCGTTTCATAAAGTCGAAGCCGAATAACCGACCGACCACACCGGTCGCAGCATTAAAATAGCTCGAAAAATCTTTATTATCAGTAGCGCCTAATGAACTGACGAACTGTCGATACATCTGCGCATCAAAAAGAACTGTGCGACCTTCCATCGGAATTTCATCTTCGTCAAAACGAGCTTGCAATGCCTCTATGTCGGCTAATGTTACGGCTTTCTTATTACCCGTAGTTCCGGTAATGTGCGGGCTTACGGCAGAGCCTGTTGTTTTCAGAACGTTTGCACCGGTAAACCAGTTGTAGAGCATCCAGATTGACATGTTTTGTCGCAGGTTAGACATATCGTTAGCCAACACACTGCCTACTTTGTCGTAACTGAGTTCTACGGTTTCGGCATTCGTAATTAGAATCGGGTCACTTGTAAATTCATCTAAGGCATATACAACATCCACATCTTTGCGACGCTTCACTTGTGCAGGTAAATTCGTTCGGTTACGTTGAACATTACTCGGCGCACCGGCATTCGGTATATGCACTATTTTTCCGGCAAGTACGTTTCCCGAAACATCTACGGATTTTTGCAAGAACGCATTGTTCGCATACAGATTTTCGGAAATAAAGTTATGCCAAATTTCGACATTCAGAGCCATCGGCAAGATGCCTGCCGGCTTCGGAATAAACGATGCGGCAAAGGCAGCACCGCCAACGGCATAAGAACTTAGTCCCGTAACCGTTTCAACAGACTCGCCGATTACTGCCGATACGACAAAGGCGAAAAATAAGGATAAAAAGAATTTGATTGGTTTCATTTGAAATTTGATTTTTGAATTAGTCAATTTGATTGGTTCCGGTGTGTAAAAAACTCACGCCGTCATACACGAATGTCAATACTTTTGTTTTGTTGATTGTGCCTGCTACGGAGGTTCCGGCAATGCCTGTTCCGAGTGTTACGGTGCGTGCCGTTGCATCAGATTTCGTTTTGACAGTCAGTTCGGCACCCGCGCGAAGCTCTTTGCCGTTGTCAAGGTTCACGGTCATATTGCCCGACATCTCGCCAATATTTACCATTGTTTTTTGGTTACGAACCGCAACTTCAACCGTTGCGGCATACGGCACGGATTGTGAATCTACGGCACCGAAAGGATAAGAAATAATTTGCTCGTCCATTGTGAATACTAATTTTTGGGTTCGGTATTAAATTTTGCGACATACAGACGTTTAAATCTGTCCGGGTTGTCTATTTTCATTGCCGACAAACCGACTGAATCTTTTTTGTGCCATTCGTCAAAAGTCCAATTCGCTCTCGCATCATCGGGTTGCGTATTCCCTGCAACATTATGCAAGCTCACAACTTCAGGAATCAGTTCAACCGCTTTGAGTGTCGAATCAAAGTCTTTATCGGCAAGCATACGGTAGTTTGTTTTTTGAGCATCGGTCAATGCTTTCTTCGGATTTTCAAGAATAGCGTTCAACTGCGTGAGTTTTAATGCCTTTTCAGAAGCTTTCTTTTCGGCAAGTTCTGCGCGCAATGTTTGAATCTCGGAGCTATCATCGGGCTTTGCCTTCAACTTCTTTACAGCTTCTATAATTTGAGCTTCAGAACTGTCTTTGGGTAAACCGAGTTCAACTAAAATTTGTTCTTTCATGGGTATTGATTTTGATATTTTCGGCAACTTTGCGTCATTGCCGGCACTTAAATTAATTACATTCATATCGCTGTCATACAGGCGGACAGCATCGCTGTTTGAAGGCACAGTGGTTGCGGCTATTTCTATAAGTTCGGAATCATAAGCCGTTGCGAGACTTTGCCCTTCTTTCAGAAACTCAGGTTCGGAAACCCATTTTTGAACTTTCAATGCAACTGAAAAGGCATTCATATAACGCTTTTCATATTTGCGGGCAAGTTCGGCTCCTAGTTCATCTTCTACATCAAATTCCGGCTCGCCGAGTAATACACCGTTTTCTATACGTACATTAAGCATCTTACCGACACTCATACGTTGGGCATCGTGATTATAGGTGATGACCGGATTGGAGGTGTATCGACTTATATCTATGCCTTCCGTACGAACCCAAAATCCGTGTGCATTTACCTTCTCTGTGCTTAATCTATAACCGGGCATGTTCGTTTGAATGATTTTATTGCAAATTTCACATAAACAAACAAGCCCTGCAAACTCGGAAATACGGAGATACATTTTTTATGTGTCTCTAATGCGCTGTACATGCTCTCCGTAAAGTGAAATTATCACACGTGCCGATTATTTCCGAAATTTGCACATAAACGTAGAATCCAAATGGCACTTAGTTTTCAGCAAAAAAAGGAACTCGCAAAAGATTATTTCACAATGAGCAATCTGTCTCAAAAAGAGATTGCTCAAAAAGTCGGCGTTACAGAAAAAACGCTCAGCAAATGGGCAAACGAAAACAACGAAGAGTGGAAGCAATTGCGCGATGCTGTGGGCGAAGGCATGGAACAGGAAATCATTCGCCTAAAACGGCAGCTCAAAGAGTTCAACGATTATATCGAAAAAAAAGATAAAGGCTTACGCTTCGGAAGCTCCAAAGAATACGATGCGCTTATGAAATTACGCCGATTTATTGATTATTTTGAGCGCAATCCGTTAAGTTCCGTTGTCAGTATAATGCAAGAGTTTTTAGAATTTTACAAAATGATTGACCTCGACAAGGCAAAAGACTTATCAAGCGTATCGGATGCGTTCATTAAATCTAAAATGAAAAAGTAATGGCTACGGATATTCAAACCATAAAGCAATGGGAACAGTATCGGCTTAATCTGATACGCGAAACAACGGTATCTATCGAAACGGAACAGGATAAGCTGAAACGTAAAGAAAATCTGGCACAAAATCCGGAAGCGTTTTTCGCATATTACTTCCCGAATTACAGTTATGCCGAGCCGGCACCATTTCATAAAAAAGCAACTAAACGTATCCTTGAGCACGCCGATTGGTACGAAGTGCGCGCTTGGTCGCGTGAGCTTGCCAAATCCGCACGCACAATGTTCGAGGTCATCTACCTTGCCCTCACAGGTAAAGTCCGTAATATTCTTATGATTTCGGCTACAATAGACAGTGCAGAGAAATTGCTGCAACCCTATAAAATCAATCTCGAATCAAATCCGCGTATCAAGAATGATTACGGTGAGCAGCAAGGCTTATTTCAATGGACAGATAACGATTTCAAAACGCGCAACGGCGTGTCGTTCCTTGCCGTTGGAGCCGGACAAAGCCCTCGCGGAACGCGCAACGAGGAGGTCCGACCGGATGTAATTCTGTTCGACGATATTGATACAGACGAAGAGGTTAGGAATCCTGACCGTATTCAGAAAAAATGGGAATGGATTG
>DYON01000252.1 GCA_020720525.1 Acetofilamentum sp. | reverse complement strand
TTTTCTCAATCCACTTTCTGGCATTTACAAACGCTTCGTGCCAAGGCGAAACTTCATCGTTTCTATTTTTTGGATAATAAGCCCAGTTCCATTGAAAAGTAGAACGCTCAATGTGTGGCATCATTACCAAATGGCGTCCTGTTGTGTCACTTAGCATTGCAGTATTGTAATCAGAACCATTAGGATTTGCTGGATAGCTGTCATAGCCGTATTTTGCAACGATGTTGTAGTTTTCTTCTTCTAATGGTAACTGGAATTTTCCTTCACCGTGCGAAACCCAAACTCCCAAAGTGCTTCCAGCCAAACTAGACAACATCACCGAATTGTTCTCTTGGACTTTTACAGAAGTAAAAATGCTTTCGTGTTTGCGACTTTCGTTATGCAACATTTGTGGTTTTTGTTCGTGTTCCGGATTGATTAATCCCAATTCAATAAACAATTGACAACCGTTACAGATTCCTACCGACAAAGTATCTTTCCGCTTGAAGAAATTTTCCAAAGCCATTTTTGCTTTTTCATTGTATAAAAATGCTCCAGCCCAACCTTTGGCAGAGCCCAAAACATCCGAATTCGAGAATCCACCAACTGCTCCAATAAACTGAATATCTTCCAATGTTTCGCGTCCAGAAATTAAATCGGTCATGTGAACATCTTTTACATCAAAACCCGCAAGGTACATTGCATTAGCCATTTCACGTTCGGAATTACTTCCTTTTTCACGGATAATGGCAGCTTTTGGCCTAGGTTTTGAATTGTTAATCACGGGTGTTTTTCCCGTAAAATGTGTTGGAAAAGTATAATTTAAAGCCTGAGTTGCATAATTGTCGAAACGGGCTTTTGCCGTTCCGTTTTTGGCTTGTTTTTGGTCTAATAAGAAAGAGGTTTTAAACCAAATATTTCTGTATTTTGCAATGTCTAACTTGCAAGGACCAAAGTCTAAAGTTGCTTCATTCGTTACTTTTCCAAGTTTATAGAAAGAAATTTCATTTTTATTCAATGCTTTTTCCACTTCAGTATCTTCTTTTGCTTGGAAAACTAAGGCGATATTTTCGGAAAATAAATATTTGATAATGTCTTTTTCTTCAAAAACTGAGAAATCTATTTTAGCTCCCAAATTTACATCAGCAAAGCACATTTCTAATAAAGTGGTAATTAAACCACCACTTCCTATGTCGTGTCCAGCCAAGATTTGATTGTTAACAATTAATTCTTGAACGGTATTGAAGGCATTTTTGAAAAAGGTTGAATCTTTGATAGTTGGCGCTTCGTTTCCAATAGCATTCAAAATTTGTGCAAACGAACTTCCACCCAATTTGAAATCATCTTGCGAAAGATTGATATAATAAATTGAACCGCCATCTTTTTGTAAAACGGGTTCTATTACTTTTCGAATATTGCTACAATTTCCAGCAGCCGAAATTATTACTGTTCCCGGCGCAATTACTTCGTCATTAGGATATTTTTGTTTCATCGAAAGCGAGTCTTTTCCAGTTGGAATATTGATTCCCAATTCGATTGCAAAATCAGAACAGGCTTTTACTGCTTCGTATAAACGAGCATCTTCACCTTCGTTTTTGCAAGCCCACATCCAATTGGCTGAAAGAGAAATTCCTTTTATTCCATTTTTTATTGGTGCCCAAATAATATTTGATAAAGATTCTGCAATAGCTGTTCGTGTTCCTGCAATCGGGTCGATTAAAGACGCAATTGGCGAATGCCCGATTGAAGTAGCAATCCCTTCTTTACCCAAATAATCTAAAGCTATTACGCCACAATTATTCAATGGCAATTGTAAAGGTCCGGCACATTGCTGTTTGGCTACTTTTCCGCCCACACAACGATCGACTTTATTGGTCAACCAATCTTTACAAGCCACAGCTTCTAATTGAAGCACTTGTTCTAAATATTGAGCTATATTTTTTACGCTATATTCTAATGCAGAATAATTGTAGTTGACAGTTTTGTCAATTATAATTGTTTTTGGAGAACTTCCGAAGAAATCTTCCAAAGCATAATCCATTGGTTTTACACCGGTCGATTTTGACTCGAAAGTAAAACGATGGTCTGAAGTTACATCACCCACTTGGTACATTGGAGAACGTTCTCTGTCAGCAATTCGCTGTAATACGTCAATGTCTTTTTTACCAATAACCAATCCCATTCTTTCTTGGGATTCGTTACCGATAATTTCTTTTGCTGAAAGGGTAGGATCACCCACGGGCAATTTATCCAAGTCAATCAATCCACCAGTTTCTTCGACTAATTCCGAAAGACAGTTCAGATGTCCGCCAGCGCCGTGATCGTGAATCGAAACAATAGGGTTATGGTCGCTTTCCACTAAAGCTCGAATGGTATTGGCAGCACGTTTTTGCATTTCAGGGTTCGAACGTTGTACGGCATTCAACTCGATTCCGGAACTCATTGCTCCAGTATCGGCAGATGAAACAGCAGCTCCGCCCATCCCGATTCTATAATTTTCACCGCCAAGAATTACGATTTTATCGCCTTCTTGTGGTTTGTGTTTTATGGCTTGATCCAATTTTCCGTAACCAATTCCGCCCGCTTGCATAATTACTTTATCGTAACCCAGTTTGCGCGCCTGCGCTGAGCCTGTCGAAGCGTCGAAGTGTTGGTGTTCGAAAGTTAAAACGGAACCAGTAATTAATGGTTGTCCAAATTTATTTCCAAAATCAGAAGCTCCGTTTGAGGCTTTTATCAAAATATCAATTGGTGTTTGGTATAACCATTTTCTTTCTTCCATTCCGTTTTCCCAAGGCTTGCCCTGAGCGGAGTTGAACGGGTCTTGCATACGAGAATACGAAGTCATATATACAGCGGTTCCAGCCATTGGCAACGAACCTTGTCCTCCGGCCAAACGATCACGAATTTCTCCTCCCGATCCTGTTGCAGCTCCGTTGAAAGGCTCTACGGTTGTTGGAAAATTGTGTGTTTCTGCTTTTAATGAAATAACCGAATCGAATTCTTTTATCTCGTAGAAATCAGGTTTGTCTCCAGTTTTTGGAGCAAATTGTTGTACTCTTGGTCCTTTCAGAAAAGCGACATTGTCTTTGTAAGCTGAAACAATATCATTAGGGTTTTCCTGTGATGTTTTTTTAATTAATTTAAACAAAGACGATTCTTTTTCTTCTCCGTCAATGATAAAAGTTCCATTGAAAATTTTGTGACGGCAATGTTCAGAATTGGCTTGTGAGAAAGCAAAAATTTCAGAATCGGTGAGTTTTCGATTTAATTTTTTCGATAAATTTTGTAAATAATCTACTTCTTCCGGACTTAAAGAAAGTCCTTCGGTTAGGTTGTAAGCGTCAATATCTTCAATTTCTAAAATTGGTTCAGGTTGGATATGAATAGTGAAAATATCTTGATTTAATTCTGCATACTTTTGCGAAAGCATTGGGTCAAAATCAGCATTATTTTCGGATGCTCTATAAAATTCTTCAATTCTAATGATTCCTGAAATTCCCATATTTTTGGTAATTTCGACAGCATTTGTGCTCCAAGGTGTTACCATCGTTGCTCTTGGACCAATAAAAAAATCCGTCAGGACGGATTTTTCTATTTTATGTGCATCGGCAAAAAGCCAGTTGAGTTTTGAAATGTCTTCTGTCGACATTTCTACTTCGCTCAATGTATTTTGCGTGTGTACTGCAAATACCGTTTTGCTTTGGTTTTCAAAGAAATGAATCATTATAAAAGTGTAGTTAGTGTTGTTTT
>DYON01000251.1 GCA_020720525.1 Acetofilamentum sp. | reverse complement strand
CGAGTTCAGGATGACGACGCAGGATGACTGTATAGTCTCTCCTTGCAGTCATTCCATATTAATTCCCCAAACCACAGGTATTGTTTTGCGATACAATCGCAGCCATGCATCCCTGCCTAACTTGAACTGCATTTGCAACCCGACACGGCAGAGCAACAAGGCGACCAACTCTTGAAAAACCTAAACACATCAGAATTGAAAGAACTGAACAAACTGCTCGACAAAATAAGATCGTAAATCGCTAATAAATAGCCTATTGACGAAGGTTGTAGTTCACATCGAATTATTGTATTATTTTAGCAGCACATTTTAGCTGTTATGATTCAGTTTAGCACGGCACAGGTTGCTGCATTTATTGGTGGAAAAGTTGATGGCGATGCCGAAACAATTGTTTCTTCGTTTGCCAAAATAGAACAGGGAAAAGCTGGCGATTTGTGCTTTTTAGCAAATATGGCCTACGAGCAGCATTTGTATTCGACAAGCGCTTCGGCTGTTATTGTTGCCGACGATTTCAAACCATCGAAAGCAGTTTCGGCTGCACTTATTAGGGTAAAAAATCCTTACGAAGCATTTGCCAAATTAATGGCATTTGCCGAATCGCAAAAACCGCGCGCCACAGGTGTTTCGGAGCTTGCATTTATTGCTCAGGGAGTCGAAATTCCTTCTTCGTGCTTGATTGGCGAATTTGTTGTTGTTCAAAAAAACGCTAAAATTGGCGAAAACTGCACCATTTATCCACAGGTTTTTATTGGTGAAAATGCAATAGTAGGAAACGACGTTGTTTTGTTTCCAGGCGTTAAAGTGATGAACGATTCTGTAATTGGAAATCGCTGTGTTTTGAATGCAGGAGCGATTATTGGTGGCGATGGCTTTGGTTTTGCACCCGACGAAAAAGGACATTACAACAAAATACCACAACTTGGCAATGTTGTTCTCGAAGACGATGTAGAAATAGGTGCCAACACCACCATCGATCGTGCAACAATGGGTTCTACCCGAATAGGTCAAGGCACCAAGCTCGACAATTTGATTATGATAGCTCATAACGTTGAGTTGGGGAAGCACAATGTGTTTGCAGCTCAAGCCGGCGTTTCTGGTTCAACAAAAATGGGTGACCACAATATGATTGGCGGTCAGGTTGGCTTTTCGGGTCACATCAAAATTGGCAGCCATTGCAAAATTGCTGCACAAAGTGGCATTATGAGCGATGTACCCAACGAAGCATCGTTGATGGGTTCGCCAGCGATTCCTTCGAACCGCTACTTCAGAATATATGCAATATTCAGAAAACTCGACGAATTGGCTCGAAAAGTCAATTCGCTTGAAAATAAATAACTACATTTGTGCGCTCAAACACAGAATGATTACACAAAAAACCATTAAGCAAGCAGTTGAAATCCACGGGAAAGGGATTCACACGGGATGTATTACTACTATGCGATTTATCCCAGCTCCACCCGACCACGGATACGCATTTTGCCGCGTCGATCTCGACGGGAAACCAATAGTTAAAGCTCTTGCAGGAAATGTTTTCGACACAAGCCGAGGCACCTCAATTCGCACAGGCAATGCTGTTGTGAGAACTGTAGAGCACGTTCTGGCAGCTGTTATAGGTTGCGATATCGACAATATTCTTATCGAAATCGACAGCGAAGAGACTCCTATCCTCGACGGAAGTTCAAGCCCATTTACCACAGTTCTTCTTCAAGCTGGTGTGCAAGAACAAAATGTGCCACGACAGGTTTTCCAAATTACCGAAAAAGTCTATTTAAGAGATGAGGTAAAAGATGTTGAGATGTGGCTCATTCCCGACGAAGAATATCGTATTTCGACAATGATTGACTACAATAGCAAGGTGCTAACAACTCAGAAAGCATTGCTAAATAATGTATCCGAATTCAACGAGCAATTTTCCAATTCGCGTACATTTGTGTTTTTATCGGAAGTTGAAGCACTTTTAAAGCTCAATCTTATTCAAGGTGGCGATATAAAAAACGCCATCGTTTTTGTTGACCGAATTTTATCGCCCGAAGAGCTCGATCACCTAGCTACAGTTTTCAATCAACCCAAGGTCTCGGTTCTCAAAGAGGGAGTTCTCAACAACATCGAGCTTCACCATGCCAACGAACCAGCACGCCACAAAACACTCGATGTACTTGGCGATCTTACGCTTGTTGGAATGCGATTTACTGGTCATATTATCGCCAACAAACCCGGACATAAAACCAATGTAGAGTTTGCACAATTGATACAAACCAAAATAAAAGCTACCTATGGAATTGAAATTGCCTGACTTCGATTTGTTTGCCAAGCCTCTTTTCAATGTTGAAGATGTTATGCGTTTTCTACCTCATCGTCCTCCATTCCTTTTTGTGGACAAAATTATGTCGATGACCGACTCCAATATTCTTGGTATTAAAAATGTTTCGATGAACGAGCCCTTTTTTGTTGGCCATTTTCCAAAGGAACCCGTGATGCCAGGTGTTATTCAGGTAGAAGCAATGGCTCAGGTAGGTGGCGTTCTCATTCTCAATTCCGTTCCCGATCCAGAAAATTATCTCACCTATTTTTTAAAAATTGATGGGGTGAAATTTCGTGCAAAAGTAGTACCTGGCGACACGTTGGTTTTCTATCTCGAATTGGCTTCGCCCATACGTAGAGGAATTTGTCACATGTACGGAAATGCCTTTGTTGGTAGCAAACAGGTAATGGAAGCCGAAATGATGGCTCAGATTGTGAAAAAATAATTACCTTATTTCAAATTGATTCACTTCAGCATTTGTCTTAAATGCATGTTTTAATTTGACGGAAATTTTAAAGTCCTTAAATATAGATTTTATCCAGATTCATTTTTTATTTTTGCAGAATGAAAATTTTGCTTGTCGAAGACGAAATGGTTCTTGCAAAAAACATTAAAAGTTTTTTAGTAACGGAAGGCTATTTTTGCGAACTGGCATCGAATTTCGACGAAGCTTTCGAGAAAGTATCGCTCTACGAATACGACTGTGTGTTGCTCGACATCACTTTGCCTGGAGGAAGTGGTTTGCAGATTTTGCAACAACTCAAAATTGAGCGACCAAACACAGGAGTGATTATTATTTCCGCAAAAAATTCGCTCGACGACAAGCTCGAAGGACTCGATACAGGTGCCGACGATTATCTTACCAAGCCATTTCATTTATCGGAGCTCAATTCGCGTATCAAATCGCTTATCAGACGGCGCCATTTTGAAGGAAAGAGCGAAGTTGTGTTCGAGGAAATACGTATCATCACCGATCAGCAGGCGGTTTTTGTAAAGCAAAACGAAATTAGGCTCACGAAAAAGGAATTCGACCTGCTTATGTATTTTGTGGTGAACCGTCATCGTGTTTTGTCGCGCGAATCGATTGCCGAGCATCTTTGGGGCGACGAAGCCGATTTGTCGGACAGCTTCGATTTTTTGTATTCGCATATCAAAAATCTTAGAAAAAAGATTGAAGATGCTGGAGGACAAAACTACATTCAAACTGTGTATGGAATAGGTTATAAATTCACTGCATCATGATGCTAATAACCAAAACGCTACTTGTATATTTAGCTGTTTCGCTACTGCTTTTTTTTGCAGGAGGAATTATTTTCTATTATCGCCTAAGGGCTTTGGTTGACGAAGAAGTAACCGAAAATCTTTATCGTGCAAAAGAAAATGCCGAAGCATTTATTGCCTCGAACAGTAATCTTCCACCTGAGCAGATTTTGTTTGGTGGAAATTTTTCGGTGAGCAACTCCTGCATAAACAATGC
>DYON01000250.1 GCA_020720525.1 Acetofilamentum sp. | reverse complement strand
ATGTCCTCCCTTCGGTCGGACGGTGGAATGTTCTGTTTGCGAGAGGAAGTAGAATAATCAGTTTGAGCTACTCTCCAACCTCCCAAAAATCGCCAAAAGCAACTATGCGTTTGCCAGTTTCGGCTATGATGATAATTGGCTATATACAGCATATTTCCGCTCAGCAGACATTCGCAAGCGGCATCGCCGTATTTAATCTCAAAATCGAACTTCTTCCCATCGAGCATTTGAATTTTGAATTTATCGTTGTTGCTCGAGATGAAACCAGTCAAATTCATTTCAGTTTCATCTAATATGAGTCCGTTGGCTGTTTTGTCGTATTCTGTTTTGCTGAAATCGTCGAGCGAAAGCACCACCGTTTTCTCCTTTTCCGAAAAGCCAACATTCGACGAGAAAATCATCTGAGTGCCCGAAAATCCACTCATGTAAAGATTAAGGATGCATGTAGTTGGTGTTGGGCTCGGGGTGGGGCACAAAAGTGTGTTCAATCGTTGTGCGCATCAACTCTTTGCCTTCGGTGCTGTATTTGCAAATAATGTAATCGGTGCCATACATGTCGTTCATAAACATGATAACATTGTCTTTGTATGGCAACAAATGAATGTAGTATTCTCGCACTTCGGCCAATGGATTATCGACTGGTAAATCGAAGCTTCCAATCTTTTTGTTGCATTCGGAAATATTGATTTTGTAAATTCCTTTATCGTCGTCGTTTTCAACCACAAACAATTTTCCGTTCAGCGAAACCGAGTCGGAAATGATGTTTTTGAATCGGCGCACGTACTTAGAACACATTTTGAAATCGGTTGCAGGCAAGCCATCAATCAAAACAGCATTGTTTTCTTCAAGGTCGATGTAATATCCTTGAAATGGATAAAGTTTGCTGCATTAGGTAGTTGCAAAATTGCTGTTTGTTTGCTCAGTGTCCGATTGCTTTGGCGATGAACACGAAAAAAGACTCAAAAAAACGATCATAAATATTGGGTTCATGTTTTTTCTGGTTTGGTGGACTTCAAGATGCACATTCGTACAGTTTTTACAAAGTTATTTTTGACAAGTTGCATTCATTACAAAGAAATTGAAAATTATACTGTTGCCTTCAAATCGATTTTTAATAACAAAGCTATTTGGATTATTGTTCAACGATTTGTAATTCGTTTTTTGTATCTTTGGGTAAGAAAATAACCACATGAAACCATCAAAACTCATAGCAGAGCCAGGAACCAAGATTTCGCTCAGCGATTTCGAGACTAATTATACTGGCGACCTCAATAAAGAAGAAGCCAAAGACCTTCTGAAAGAAAATATTGCAGAATTATCGACATTGCAAGATGTTTTTTGGGCCGACAATCGCTACTCGCTACTCATCATTCTGCAAGCTCCCGATGCTGCCGGAAAAGATGGCGTGGTGAAACATGTTATGTCGGGACTCAATCCGCAAGGCTGCGTGGTGAGCAGTTTCAAAACTCCAAGCTCGCTCGAGCTTGACCACGATTTTTTGTGGCGGCACAATGTTGCGTTGCCCGAACGTGGACAGATTGGCGTTTTCAACCGATCGCATTACGAAAACGTTCTTGTTACTAAGGTGCATCCGCAGTACATCCTCAACGAACGCCTGCCCGACTACGATTCTGTTGAAAAAATCGACAAGAATTTTTGGAAAAATCGCTACGAGCAAATCAATAATTTTGAAAAAGGACTTCGGCAGAACGGAACCATTGTGCTGAAATTCTTCCTCCATCTATCGAAAGACGAACAAAAGAAGCGTTTGCTCGAACGCATCGACCGACCCGAGAAAAATTGGAAATTCAGTCCAGCCGATTTAACCGAGCGTGGCTTTTGGAAAGAATATCAGCAAGTATATGAAGATATGCTCAATGAAACCTCAACCAAATATGCGCCTTGGTATGTGATTCCTGCCGATAAAAAGTGGTTTACACGCATTACCATCGGCAAAATCGTAGTAGATGCTTTTAAAAACCTCGACCTGCATTACCCAAAGTCGGTTTCGCCCGATGTGCTCAAAAATGCCAAAATGCAGTTAGAAGGGGAGTGATGATTGTTGGTGTTTATAGAATCCAAATGTCAATAGGCTCTTTGTTCCTACTGAAGTTTCAATACATTATCGCCCTCACGCCTCATCGCAACTGCGCCTCATCGCATCATCGTATATTCCATAAGCGGAATCGCTTAATGAAAAATATTTCTAAAAAAAGAGGATGGTTTTGAAAATGGCATTTGAAAAAATTGTATATTTGTGGTGTAATAGCTAATATTATATCCATTAAAAGCTATTATCAACATAGAAGCTAATATATTAGTCCTTAAAATGCAAAATATAAACAAATTCAACCCCGAGTCAAAGGCCGCAGATATTGCCGCCCGCTGCAAGCAACTCAGATTGTTGCAAAATATGTCGCAGAAAGAACTTTCGGCTAAATCGGGCGTAAGTCTTGGTTCGCTGAAACGCTTCGAGCAAATTGGATTTATTTCGCTGCTGCATTTGATTCGGTTGTCGCTCGTACTCAATGCATCCGAAGAATTTGATGGCTTGTTTCGTCCATTGCCATATTCGGGTATCGACGAAATGTTGAAGCAAAAAAAAGCAAAAACACGCAAAAGAGCAGGGAGGTTGGTGTGAGGTCGCCCGAAATTGTGCATGTGGCAATGAACAACCAAGCAGTTGGTCGTGTGGCTTTATCGCCCGACCAGCGTTTGGTGTTTGAATACGACTCGGAGTGGTTGCGATATGGATTTTCCATCAGTCCGTTGTATTTGCCATTGCAACCTGGTGCTTTTACTGCCAAGGCAACGCCATTTCAGGGCAATTTTGGCGTATTTGCCGATAGTCTGCCCGATGGTTGGGGAAATTTGCTGCTCGACCGTGTGCTGCGGAAAAATGGAATCTATCCGTACGATTTGACTCTTCTTCAGCGATTAGCGCTCGTGGGTCAGGCAGGTATGGGCGCACTTGAATACACGCCCGAACTCACTTTTAAAGGAAAAAGAACCGATATCGATTTTTTGCAATTGGCTGCCGACATTGCCCAAATATTGCGCAACGAAGCCGACCCTGCAACGTTGGAACAGCTTTACCTGCAGGCTGGTTCTTCGGCTGGCGCAAGACCCAAAATTATGCTTCGCGAAAACGGGAAACAGTGGCTGGTGAAATTTCCGGCTTCGTCCGACCCACAAGATATTGGACATATCGAATACAAATATTCCATTTTAGCTCGCAAAGCCGGTTTGGAAATGCCCGAAACCCGATTGGTTGAAGATCGATTCTTTTGCGTAAGGCGTTTCGACCGAAAAAACAAGTCTCGAATTCATGTTGCGTCGGCAGCAGGCTTGCTTCATGCCGATTTTCGTTTGCCATCGCTCGATTATGCCGACATAATCAAAGCCACACGTATGGTTACCCGCAACGAAATGGAAGTGTTGAAAATGTTTCGCCTAATGGTTTTCAATGTGCTTATTGGCAACCGCGACGACCATGCAAAAAATTTCTCGTTTGTGTTCGAAAGTGGCGAATGGAAATGCTCGCCGGTGTACGATTTGTTGCCCAGCCGCGGTATGAATGGACAACATTTTACCAGCATTGCCGGAAGCGGCACTCCCACCGAAGCCGATGTGTTTGCCGTTGCAAAACAAACCAGCATTCCATTGGCAAAAGCGAAAGCGATTTTTGAAGAGTGTAGAGGTGCGATTTTAAGTTGAAGCAAATAAATTCTTGTTATTTAGAGGCAATCGCTTTGAAATATTGCCATAGAGCTGTTTCATTTGACGCTTTAGATGAA
>DYON01000249.1 GCA_020720525.1 Acetofilamentum sp. | reverse complement strand
TTCAAAAAAATCGCGATTGAGTGGATAGCCAAGCTTCCCAGCAGCATCGAGGTCGGCCAAAGCTTTATCGAATTCGTTGAGATCGTAGTATGCAACAGCTCTGTTTACCAAAGCTACCGCATCGTTTGGATTTTTTGCAATCGATTTACTATAGCTTTCAATTGCTTTTTGATATTGCCCTGCTTTGTGCAAAGCCAATCCTTGCCACACACAAACTTCGGTAAACTCTGGATCGATTTCTAACGTTCGTGCAAAATAATACAAGGCCGAATCGTTATGGTTGGTATTGTAGTAGCACAAACCTGTCCAATACCATGCTTCGTGATCGGTGGGGGCGAGCTTACGGGCAGTTTTTAAATCGACAAACGCTTTTTCGTATTCTTTCACATTGGCAAGTGCTGTTGCGCGCCAAACATAGGCTCGCTCATCGTCGGGTTTTAAGCTCAAGTATGCATTGTAGTCGGGGAGCGATTCTTCGAATTTGCCCAATGTACTCAATGTATTTGCTCTGCCAATCAATCCGTCGGTATAAACACTGTCGAGTTTCAAAACCATATTAAAATCGGAAAGCGATTCTTCTATTTTGCCTGTATTGTATAGCAAAATGGCTCTGTTTGCCCACGCCTGAACATAATTGCCGTCGAGCTGAATAGCGCGTGTGTAATCGCTCCAAGCTTTGTTGACATACAAATCCTTTTTCATTGGATTGTCTTTATACACTTTAAGTGCATAGTGATCCCAATACAGAAATCCTCTGTTGTTCCAAGCATAAGGCAATTGTGAATATTTTTCAAGCACATCGGTAAACAAAACATCGCCGTTTTTCCAGTAGCTAACTCTGTTGAACGACAGGCCTGCAAACAAAAGTAGAACTGCAATCAGAACAACTTTAAAGCTGTTGTTGCGCATAAGATACTTTTCGAGCCAAAATGCAAGTGGAATGCTTAGTCCAATATAAGGAAGGTACGAATAGCGTTCGCTCAAAATGGTTCCTCCAACTGGTACCAACTGCAACACCAGGGCTATTGTAATAAGGAAAAATGCCAGCCCGAAAATCAATTCGCGACTTCGTTTGCGCAGCCAAAATACAAAACCAGCCAGTATTAAGGTGAAAATAGGCGCAATGAAATAAATAATTGGTAGAGTGTCGTTCACCTTGATGGGGTAGGGATACATGGCCGAAAGCTCAATCGGTACAAAGAATTTCCAAATGTAGGTGACAAAAGCATAGTTTACAATCAGCAAACGTTCGGTGAGTGTGAGCATTGGCGCCAAATCTTGCATGGCTGTATCTTGACTTTGAATGGCTAAAATACCGAACAGAAGCGAAAGTGCCAGCAATGGGAGTTTTTCGACAAACAACAATACCGACATTTTTCGGCGTTCGTACCAATCGATGGCAAAAAGTAGTACCGGAAACACAACTGCAGCCGATTTCGACATAAGCGATAACCCAAAAAAGACGGTCAGTACCAAGTATTTTAGCCAGCGACCATTTTCGGAGCGTATGTAGTCGATGTATTTAAGCATTGCAAGCAGGAAAAAGAAGGTGTAAAGCACATCTTTACGTTCCGAAATCCATGCAACACTCTCAACATGCATTGGATGAAGTGCAAACAAAGCGGCAACAATAAATGGAATCCAGATATTGGTGGTTTTAATCAGTTTTTTGATGAGTGAAAATACCAACAAGGCGTTTGCTATGTGAAAAAACATGTTCACCAAATGATACCAAACTGGATTTTCGCCAGCAATGGCATAATCGATGGCATAACTTAGCGTTGTAAGCGGATGGTAGTTGCTCATGTAGAAATCGCCGAAAATTCCACGCAAGTTTTCGGCACTGAGCGATTTGATATATTCGTTGTTTACAATATAGCCAGCATCGTCCCAATTCATGATGAATTCGTTGGTGAACGAAGTTGCATAAGCAATGAGCGTTACAACTACAACTAGCAAAGCTGGAAGCCATTTGGGTGGCTCTTTGCTCTGCTTTGCAGCTACTTTGGCAACTTGCTTGGGTAGTTGTTGCTTTTTGTTGTGCTGATGTTTTTTTTTGCTGCTCATAAATAGACTAATTGGTTTGTAAAGCCCGATAAATCAGCGAGTGAATATTGGTTCTGATATTTGTTTTCGTAATTTTCCAGTTCTCGGCGTCGGGATAAACACGATTCGACAGGAACACAAATACCAGCCCGTGTTGCGGATCGGCCCACACATAAGTACCAGTGAAGCCGCTATGTCCAAAGCTTTTGGGCGACGCTTCGGGGCAAACATTGCCGTTTTTAGTGCCCGAAGGTTTGTCGAAGCCCAATCCGCGGCGGTTTTTATCGAAATAGGTCGATGTGAATCGTTGAATGGTTGAGGATTTGTAGTATTGAAATCCAGCATAATTTCCTTTTTGCAATAGCATTTGCATAATTACTGCTGCATCGTAGGAATTGCCAAACAGCCCAGCATGACCCGAAACACCACCAAACAAAGCAGCAGCCTGATCGTGAACATAACCATGAACAATTCTGGTGCGAAATGTTTTGTCGTCTTCGGTGGGGGGAATTTCATCGAGCGAAAACTTATCGGTGGGATTGAACATGAATCGGGTAAGGCCAAGTGCCCCATAGAAGTTTTCGTTGAGATATTGGTCGAATGGTTTGCCCGTAATCTGTATTACCATTTCGCGCAGAAGAATAAAACCCAAGTCGCTGTATTTATAGCCATGATCGGGTTTGAGCGTCGAACTCACGATTTGGGCAAGCATCGAATCGGGAAAATCGTTGCGCACAAATAAGCTGTCGCAAACTTTCAACGAAAACAAACTGTCGGCTTGAGTTCTGAAAAGTGCAGTATCGCGTTTGTCGTCTTTCATTGCTTTGAAATGAAGTGGAATCCATGCAGGCAAGCCGCTGGAGTGGGTGAGCAGGCGGTCGAGATGGATTTTCCCAACGTTTGTGCCTGCTGTTTTGGGCAAATAATATTGTAGTTCTTGCTGCAATTCTATTTTCCCTTCGTCGAACAGTTTCATCACAGCCAAAGTTGTTGCAAGCATTTTGGTTACCGATGCAAGGTCGTACAAATCGGTCGAAACCACAGGTCTGATTTTGTCGTAGGTGTGGTAGCCAAACGATTGATTGTAGAATATTTTTCCGTCAACAGCAGCAAGAATCTGACATCCAGGAAAAACCGAATCGAGAATGGCTTGTTCAACAATAATTCCTATCGAATCGAGCTTCGATTGATCGATTCCAATTGTCTTCGGATCCGATTCGATGAGCCGGTTGGTTGTTGGCAGTTGAATTCCTGTTCCCGATGGATATCGTTCTGAAATGCTTACTGGCAATTGTCCTTCGAACGGGATAGCGCCAAAAATGGCTTTTGCTGCCGAAATTTCTGCCATATTGCCTCGTTCGTAAGTTACCACAATTGCTTCGGGTTGGGTAGAGTAGGCCCAGTTGCGAAAGGAGTAGGGATTGCCAAACAAGCAAAGAACTGTTTTGGCTTTTTTGTTGATTGAGGCAACAATTTCTATGGCTTTCGATGTGAAACCATAGTTGTTTTTGGTCCAAAAACTCATGTCGTGCACAGCAACCACAACAACATCGTAGCTGCTTGCTTTTTCTATAATATTGGTGGTTTCAGTATTTTTTTCTTCGGGGTCGGCAATAAAATATGAATCGAACGCTGCATATTTTTCTATTTCGCTATGAAATGCCGTTTTTCCGCTTGAACGAAGCGAAACCACCGCAATTTTTTTGTGTGCACTCACCAATGGGAGCAAGCTGTCGCTGTTTTGAATAAGCGTTACCGAT
>DYON01000011.1 GCA_020720525.1 Acetofilamentum sp. | reverse complement strand
GCTGCACATAAATACCCATGCTATCGCCAACAAAAACGGTTTGAAGTGGTGCTCCAACACTAAAATCGCCAACCACATTGGTCATTTTTGCATGATGCCATTCCTGATACGATTCGCAGTTGGCCGAACCTGTAGGAACTTTTTGATATTTAACAAAAATCCAAACTGCATCGTAATTGGATGGTCCCGACGAAACTCGCCAGCTATTATCCCATGCAATATCGAATGTGATAATTGGGTCGGCTGCACCTGGGTTGGTGTTGGTAACATTGGTTATACGAACATTGTTGGCTTGAGCGCCAATACAAGTTGCAAACATGAACGAGAAAATCATCATCCGGAAAAGACCAGATGATGACGATTGGAAAATTTGTTTCATATAATTTGAATTTTAAATTTTGTACAGCAAATGTACAAATAATGAAAGCTGAAAGCAAGCAAAAAAAGCAAAAAGATGATGACAAATGGTTATCAGAAAAACAATATCCTTTAACTTCAGAATTCCGAGAGCAAGAATTAAACACTAAACAACTATACAACAACACATTACAGCCATTAACAAAATTCACTTCAACCCATCGAAAAATAGTTGAAAAATATTCACCCAGTACAACAAAAAAACACCAATCAAATGCAATTTTTCACTATCTTTGTAAAGTATTGGCAAATAAGCTAAACAACTGATTAACAAAGGATTGCTATATGGAGACGAATGAACCAAAAGCTCAAAACGGAATCAACAACGGAAAACAGAATGGCAACGGCTACTCAGCCGACAGCATACAGGTACTCGAAGGTCTTGAAGCGGTTAGAAAACGCCCAGCCATGTATATTGGCGACATTGGCGTAAAAGGATTGCATCATCTTGTTTATGAAGTAGTTGACAATTCAATAGATGAGGCATTGGCTGGTTACTGCTCAAACATTGAAGTAGTAATTCATGAAGATAATGGTATTACAGTAACCGACAATGGTCGTGGAATTCCAGTTGACTTGCACGAAAAAGAACAACGTTCGGCCCTTGAGGTTGTTATGACTGTTCTTCACGCTGGTGGAAAATTCGACAAAGACAGCTACAAAGTTTCTGGAGGTTTGCATGGTGTTGGTGTTTCGTGTGTCAATGCACTTTCGAAGCAACTCATAGCTACAGTTTACCGCGATGGAAAAATTTACCGTCAGGAGTACTCATGTGGCAAGCCTCTTCACGTCGTTAATGAAATAGGCGTTTCGGATAAAACTGGAACAGTTGTTTACTTCAAGCCCGACGACAGCATTTTTATTACAACCGAATACACTTTCGATATTCTTGCCAGTCGCTTGAGAGAATTGGCTTTCTTAAATAAAGGAATTAGGCTTACCCTTACCGATGAACGCGATGTTGAAGAAGGTCAAGCCAGAATGGCAGAATACTATTCCGAACTTGGTTTGCGCGACTTCATTATATATCTCGACGGCAATCGCGAAAAGTTGATTGAAGAACCGATTTATTTCGAAGGTGAACGCAACGGCATTCCTATCGAGATTGCGATGCAATACAACACATCGTTTTCGGAAAACATGCACACATTTGTAAACAATATCAACACCATTGAAGGGGGAACTCACCTTGCAGGTTTCCGACGTGGGCTCACACGTACACTTAAAACGTATGCCGAGAAGTCGGGCATGCTTTCAAAATTGAAATTCGATATCAATGGCGACGATTTCCGTGAAGGACTCACCGCCATTATTTCGGTAAAAGTACAGGAACCACAATTCGAAGGACAAACAAAAACTAAACTTGGCAACAACGAAGTAATGGGTGTTGTTGATATGGTCATTGGCGAGCACCTCAATTACTATCTCGAAGAGAATCCTAAGGAAGCCAGAGCCATTGTAAACAAAGTCATTTTAGCTGCAACGGCACGTCATGCTGCCCGCAAAGCCCGCGAATTAGTTCAGCGTAAAAATATTCTCACAGGCTCGGGTTTACCCGGAAAACTTGCCGATTGCTCGGAAAGCGACCCAACAATATGCGAGATTTATTTGGTTGAGGGCGATTCGGCAGGTGGAACAGCAAAACAAGGCCGCAACAGGGCTTTTCAGGCCATTCTTCCTTTGCGCGGAAAAATCCTGAATGTCGAAAAGGCAATGGCTCATAAAATTTTCGACTCGGAAGAAATTAAAAATATTTTTACAGCATTTGGTGTTACTATTGGAACCGACGAGGATTCAAAAGAGCTCAATATTGCCAAACTTCGCTATCACAAAATCATCATCATGACCGATGCCGATGTTGACGGTAGCCATATTGCGACTCTTATTCTTACTTTTTTCTTCCGCTACATGAAGCAACTCATCGAGTTGGGCTATGTTTATATTGCAACTCCCCCACTCTATTTGATCAAAAAGGGCAACAAAGAAACTTATGCTTGGGACGATAACCAACGCGATGCGATTGCCAATGGATTCAAAGGCGAAAGTGGCAGCGAAAAAGGAATACATGTGCAACGCTACAAAGGTCTTGGAGAAATGAATGCGGAGCAATTATGGACCACAACAATGAATCCCGAATCGCGCACGTTGCGTCAGGTTACCATCGAAAATGGAGCCGAAGCCGATCGTATTTTTTCCATGCTCATGGGCGACGAAGTTCCTCCGCGCCGCGAATTTATTGAGCGCAACGCCAAGTATGCTCGTATCGACGCATAAAACATTATTACCAACAAAAAACCCCGACGATGTGCGGGGTTTTTTATTGAAAAATATTCTCGAAATCAATCTTCCAATTCTTCTTCCTCTTCTCCTTTATAAAAATTCTTTGTTTCTTTCAGACTGCCATCTTCATTGTAGAATTTCCATTCACTAATGCGCTGATAGTCGCCCATTGAGGCATTCATTTGTCGCAGACCTTCCGACTTAAGCTGCCCGTTTTTATAGTATGTTTTCGAAGTGTAAATACGTTTGTCTTTATCTACCAATTCGAGCATACTTTGGGGCTTTCCATTCATGAAATAAAAATTGTACTTGATATAGTATTCCATTTTCGAATCGTACTCTTCGATGAATTCAAGATTTCCATTCGGATAGTAGTCGGCCCACTTAATCGCATTTTTTTTGCGGTATTCAACTTTCGAACGCATGGTTCCGTCTTTGTAATAAGCAGTTAATTCTGCACTGGAAGCATTTATTATAACAAATTTGCGCTCGAGTTGTTCGTTTTCGAAGTAATTTTCGTAACCATTGTTAATTCGACCATTTTGATAGTAAGCTTTATGCTTTAGCACACCATTTTCCCAATAGTCTTTCTGAATTCCATTGCATGGACGTTTGTCGCACAAACGAACAGAATCGCCTTCGGTAAAAGCATTGAAATGTTCGTAGTGTAGAATAGGCTCTTCAACATTATCGGTAACATTCTCAACATTGTCAAACCAATCGTCGCCACCTTGCGAAAAAGCAACATTTGATATCAGAAACAATGAAATAAAAATCAGGTACCGCATATTAGATATTTTGGTTAATAAAGTCTTCCATTTCTTTTTGCATTTTTTGCGCTTCAGCTTTTGCCGCCAATGCAAAATCGTTTCCCGCTGATGCAAATATAATGGATCTTGAGGCATTAATCAAGAGTCCGCCCGAATTATTCCATCCATTTTTCAGCACTTCATTCATATCTCCGCCCTGAGTGCCAACTCCAGGAATCAACAAAAAATGATTGGGAACGATAGAACGCACTTTTTTTAACATTTCGGCGCGAGTAGCTCCAACCACATACATCAAATTTTCTTCGCTGCCCCAGGTTTTCGATTGTTGAAGAACTTTCTCGAACAACTGACCATCGGCATTTTGAATCATTTGAAAATCGTTTGCACCCGGATTCGATGTAAGAGCAAGCAAAATAGCCCATTTACCCTCGAATCCAAGAAAGGGACTCACCGAATCGATGCCCATATATGGAGCCACCGTAATTGCATCGAAGTTGGGACTTGTTGTTCCATTTCCCAAAAATGCCGTAGCATACAATCGCGAAGTATTGCCAATGTCGGCACGCTTTGCATCGGCAATAACAAAAGCAGGCTCATTCAGCGATCTGATATAAGCTACTGTGCGATACAAAGCCGACATTCCGGGCAAGCCCATTGCCTCGTAAAATGCCAAATTCGGTTTGTATGCAACCGTAAATGGCAATGTTGCATCGATAATAGCTTTATTGAATTCAAAAACAGCATCTTCGGGCGAATTATTATCGCGAATATGAGCTGGGATTTTAGAAAGCTCCGAATCGAGACCTACACATAAAACCGATTTCTTGGTAAAAATGATATTGGTCAACTCCTGTCGTGTCATAGCAATTACAATTAAATATTTACACCTTCTTTCAAACGTTCTGCATTTTCGGCAACCTGAAGCGAATCGAGAAATTGTTGAATTTCGCCATTAAGTACAGCAGGCAAATTGTACATGGTCAAACCAATGCGATGATCGGTAACTCTACTCTGAGGAAAATTGTATGTCCTAATTTTTGCCGAGCGGTCGCCAGTTGAAACCATTGTTTTTCGTTTGCTGGCAATGCCATCGAGGTATTTTTGATGTTCAATTTCAAAAATACGACTTCGAAGAACTTTGAGTGCTTTGTCGTAGTTTTTTATCTGGCTACGTTCGTCTTGACACGAAACAACAATCCCTGTTGGAACGTGAGTAAGACGAATTGCCGAATAGGTAGTATTGACCGATTGCCCTCCAGCCCCCGACGAACAAAAAGTATCTTTACGAATATCGCTTTCTCGAATTTCGACATCAACTTCGTCGGCTTCGGGAAGTACCACCACCGATGCTGCCGAAGTGTGAATACGCCCTTGAGCTTCGGTTTCGGGCACACGCTGCACACGATGTACTCCCGATTCGAATTTCAATGTCCCGTAGGCGCTGTCGCCCGATACATTTAAAATAACTTCTTTGTAGCCGCCCATGGTTCCTTCGGTAAAATCGACCAATTCCCATTTCCATCGCACAGTTTCAATGTAGCGAGTGTACATCCGAAACAAATCGCCGGCAAACAAACTGGCTTCGTCGCCACCCGAACCAGCTCTGATTTCGATAATTGCATTCTTCCTATCTTGCGGATCGGAAGGCAAAAGCAACAAACGAATCGATTCTTCCATCTCCGATTTTTGAACAATTAATTGGTCGAGTTCGGCCTTGGCCATTTCGCGAAATTCGTTGTCCTTTTCGGTTTGAAGCATGTTTTTTGCATTCTCGATATTCGAAATCACATTCGAGTAGTCGAGATATGCTTGAGCAACTGCCTGCAATTCTTTGTATTCCTTGTTGAGAGCCACATATCTTTTCATATCCGACACAATGTCGGGCAAGGTAAGCTCTTCGCCAATATTGATCCACTTATCGTAAATCTCTTTAAGTTTTTCTTGCATTCCCATTTTATTTCTCCTCTTTTACAAATTTCCCAAACGGAGTTTCCAATTCAACAGCATTTACTTCCGACGGAAGACAATACCCAATAATCTGTGCATCAATTCCTTTATTCTTTGCCATCGATATAATTGCTGGAGCATCCTTTTCGTTTACAAATATCTCCAATCGATGCCCCATATTGAATGTACGATACATTTCTTCGGGGAAAGTACCCGATTTCATAATCAGATCGAAAACAGGTGGAATCGGAAAAAGATTGTCTTTTACCACACGCAATTGATTGATGAATTTAAGAGTTTTGAACTGACCGCCACCAGTGCAATGAACCAATCCATGTATTTTTCCTTCCATTTGCTCGAAGACTTCTTTCATGAGCGGCAGATAAGTACGCGTTGGCGAAAGAACGAGGCTTCCCATATCGATTCCTTTAACTGGCGAAACATCGGTAAGCTTGTATTTGCCAATGTAAGCAACATTTTCGATTGAAGCATCGAATGTTTCGGGATATTTTTGTGCCACTATTTTCGAAAACATATCGTGTCGGGCCGAAGTAAGTCCATTGCTGCCTATCCCACTGTTGTACGAATCTTCCCATTCGCATTGCCCCGACGAAGAAAGACCAACTACTACATCGCCTGCAGCAATGTGATTGTTGCTGATAAAACGATTTTTACCTACAAAACCCAAAGCCGTGGCATCAACAATAATGGTTCGGACAAGGTCGCCCACATCGGCGGTTTCGCCACCCGACAAATGAATGTCGATTCCATACTTTTTCATCTTTTCCACAAAGCGCATATTGCCATCAATAATAGCAGCAATAACTTTTCCGGGAATAAGGTTTTTGTTGCGCCCAATGGTAGATGATACAAAAATATGGTTGTCGGCACCCACACAAAGCATATCGTCGGTATTCATCACCATGGCATCGGTAGCAATTCCTTGCCAAACGTCCAAGTTGCCAGTCTCTTTCCAATAGGCATAAGCAAGTGCGCTTTTGGTTCCAGCACCATCGGCATGCAAAACCAAATAGCGCGAGCTATCGGAAGGGTCGGACTCTACTCGACAGAAAGCACGTGAAAATTCGCTTGCGGCAAGTTTTCGCACAGCATCATGCACTTCCTCTTTTCCTGAAGAAACGCCCCGTTGTAAATATTTATCGTCGCTCATGGTCAGTATTCAATTAAAAAGCATTCTCCTTAGCAGGAGAATGCTTTAGTAATTTTTCAAAAAGCTATCTAATGATGCAGCGTCCGAAACAGATTCGAATAAAAACAAATACTATTTAGAACACCCAATATCATCAATTATTTCCTCCACCATCGGTATCGTCGCCTTCGGTATTGGTTCCTTCGTTGTTTTCGTCCTTGATAATCTGAATATTCGGATTAACAGGAGTATTGGTTCCTTTTTGTGGAACATAATCCGAACGAAGGATTCTAAAATCGGTATAGCGGTTAAGCTGATGGGCAGCCTCTTGCTCATTTTTGCTTTTTAAACTGCCGATAAATTCATCGGTAATAACCGTTCCTTTAACAAATTTAACGGTATCTCCTTTTTCAATGATAGTTTTATCTTTTTCAAGAACACGAGGAACCCGCTTTCCATATCCAATAGGAACAATACGACCTGGCTCAATTCCCTGACTAATAATATAGTCAACGCAGCTTTTTGCACGCTTATAAGAGAGCGAATCATTGAAATCATCCGATCCGCGTGAGTCTGTATGCGAACCAAGTTCAATAACGAAAGTAGGATTCTCTTTCATAATTTGAACCAAACCATCGAGACTGTCTTCGTATTGTGGTTTTAAAACCCACTTGTTGAAATCGTACAAAATATCGGGCAACACAATTGGTTTCACAGGAATTGGCACCAAATTGTAGTCGTGCACAAGGTCTTTGCTTTGCTCGAGTCCAACGGTGGTTTCTTTCCCTTTTTCGCCGTAATACTTTTCTTTAGCTACAGTCATGGTGTAGGTAGTATTCTCGAGAATCTGAACATTATCGAAGAAATACGTACCAGTATTGTCGGTTGTATCGGTAAAGATGGTTCCATTTGAGCCTTCAATACGTACTTCGGCACTGGTAAGAATGGCTTTCGTGCTGTCGTCGCGAACCACACCAGTGAGTGTAAAAAGAATCGGTGGCATACTAAAGCGCCACAAATCGTCGTTTCCTCGTCCACCTTTTCGGTTTGTTGTGAACCAACCCATTTCTTTGGCGTCGGCTTCTTTAAGCATTTTGGCGTCGTCGTTGAAAATGATATGAAAATCGTCGGAACTTGAGTTGATAGGCGATTTCATATTTTCTGGCTCTGTCCAAACGCCATCGACGAGTTCGGTACGAAAAATATCGAGCCCCCCCATTCCAATACGTCCATTGGTTGCAAAATAAAGATAGGTATGACCATTCACTTCGCGCAAAGTAGGATAAACATCGTCTCCTTCTGTATTAACAACTGAACCAAGATTCACTGGATTTTCGAACGGTTTGTTCTTTTTGGGGCGTTTAACCATCCAAATATCGCGACCACCTTTACCACCTGGCATATCGCTGGCGAAAATAAGGGTAAGCTCATCGTCGGAAAGAGCTGGATGCCCTACCGAGAAAGAATCGGCAGCTAATGGAATCAATTCGGGTTCGCTCCAGCTACGGCCTTTTTTGTCGGCAGTGTAAATCTCACAACCAAGAATTCTTTTTTTCTCTTTACGGCAACGGGTAAAATAAATGGTACTGAATTTTGAATTGAATGTGCAAGCTCCTTCGTTCGATTCGGAATTCACAATTCCTTCCTCATCGAGAGGAACAGGAGTGCTGTAATTTCCTTTCTTATCCATCGATGTAACAAAGATATCTGTAAATGGTAATCCAGTCCACGAGTCGGCACCTTTGCCGTTTACTTCGTCGCGGGAGGTTGTAAATACAATTGCCTTCATTTTCTTATCGAAATACGATGGGGCAAAATCGGCATTTTTCGAGTTGAGTTTTTTGTCGGGTTCAACAGTGTAGCGAGTTGGATTATCGATCCAACCTTTTGCTTGCTTACACGATTCGATGCCCATATCGGCACGTGGGTCGTCGGGAAATTTCTCCTTAAATTCCTGAAAAGCGATTAAAGCTTCTTCGTATTTTCCCTGAATTTTCATACTTTCGGCATACATGTAATACGCATCCTTTTCGGGATAGCCAGCTTTGATTACACGCTTGAGATTGGTAGCTGCATTCTTTACATCGTTGATTAAAAAATAGCTATAACCAATCTGAAACAAGATTCTATTTTTTTCAATTTTATTGCCTTTCACCTTGGTGTAAGCCTTTTTGTACAACTCAATTGCATCAAAGTATTTATGCAATCTAAATCGTTCATCGGCTTCGGCACTAAAGTTCTTCTGAGCTACAATGCTTTTAGCCGGAATAATAATGATGGCACTAAACACCACCAGCAAGACAAATAACCTGTTTTTCATACCCTTATTAATGCAGTTTTGAATCAAGAACAATTTTTCATGTTGCTAAATTAATCATTTCTATTAAACTCAATGCCTTTTTTGTCGAAAAATTACAGATTTAAGCAAAACAATTTTGCCAAAAAACGCTAACACGCTAAAAAACAAAAAGTTAGCCGAATTAAAATTCGACTAACTTTTAATGTTTATTTTTTTTTCAATTATTGTTTTTTCTTCTTGCCCATCAATTCATAAGCAAGAGGAGTTGCAACAAAAACAGATGAATAGGTTCCAACAACAATACCTACGAGTAGAGCGAAGCTAAAACCACGAATTATTTCACCACCTAAGAGGAAAATTGCCAAAAGTACAACAATGGTCGAACCAGCAGTGTTGACTGTACGCGCTAAAGTTGAATTGATTGCGCCATTCATATTATCTTCCGACGAACGTTTTGGAAACAACGTATTGTATTCACGAATACGGTCGAAAATGATAACGGTATCGTTGATAGAGTAACCAATGATGGTAAGAATAGCAGCAATAAACGCCTGATCAATTTCGAGATTGAAAGGCAGCACCCCATAAAAGATGGAGAACAAACTAATGGTAATGAGCGAATCGTGGAAAAGAGCAATTACACCACCAAGACCATAATACCACTTTTTAAAACGTATAGCAACGTAAATAAAAATAACCAATAGAGCAGCAATAATTGCATAAATAGCAGACTGCTTAATGTCATCGGCAATGGTAGGCCCAACTTTTTGGCTACTCAAGCGACCCAATACTTTGTCGGGGTCGTCGCTTGTAAACTCTTCGAAGGTCATTGAAGTTCCAAAGAATCCATTCAATGCTTGATAAATTTTCACCTCAACCAACGAATCGGCTTGCTCGCTATTGTCATCGATTAAATACTTGGTTGTAATTTTGAGCTGATTGCCGCCTCCAAAAGTTTTCACCTCGGGAGTTTCTTTCATTTCGGCAAATAAGGAAGTACGAACTTCGTTGGCCGAAACATCTTTGTCGAAACGAATCACATAAGTACGACCACCAGAGAAATCGACACCATAATTCAATCCTTTTTGAGCAAGGAAGAATATTCCGATGGCAATCACAGTTCCTGAAATAAGATAGGCTATTTTGCGGCCTTTTATGAAATCGATTTTTGTGTTGACAAGGAATCCCTTTGTTATTTTATTGTCAAACGTAATATTCTTGTTGCGATCGAGCAACCAAATGAAGAACAAGCGAGAGATGAAAATAGCCGAGAACAAGGATGTAAGAATACCAATAATAAGCGTGGTAGCAAATCCTTGAACAGGACCTGTTCCGAACCATGCTAAAACGAAACCAGTCAACAAAGTAGTAACGTTTCCATCGATAATAGCAGAATAAGCATTTTTGTAACCATCGTCGATAGCAAGTCGAACTCCCTTTCCAGCACGAAGTTCCTCCTTGATACGCTCGTAGATAATAACGTTAGCATCAACAGCCATACCTAAAGTGAGCACAATACCAGCAATACCTGGTAGTGTAAGAACAGCTCCCAGCGAACTAAGCGCTCCAAAAATGAACAAAACATTCGAAATAAGAGCAATATTGGCAGCCAAGCCAGCTTTGTTGTAGAAGAAAATCATGTACAACAACACCAAAATGAAAGCAATAATAAACGACATCAAACCAGCATGAACAGCCTCGGCTCCAAGTGAAGGACCAACAATGGCTTCTTCGACAATACGAGCAGGAGCTGGCAACTTACCCGATTTGAGAACGTTGGCCAAATCTTGCGCTTCGGCAACACCAAATGTACCAGTAATCGAAGAACGTCCACTTGGAATCTCTCCATTAACAGTTGGGTAGCTATAAACATAATTATCAAGAACAATAGCGATACATTTCCCAACATTGTCGCCAGTCATTTTTTTCCAAATTTTGGTACCTTCCGAAGTCATCATCATCGAAACTTCTACGCGACCATTTTGGTCATAGTCTTGCGTTGCATCGGCAACTTTGTCGCCTTCGAGTTTGGCTGTTCCGTCCGAAGTGGTCAATCGAATAGCAATAAGCTCTACAAAAGCACCAGGGCGTTCCGATTTGGCTGGTGTTGCACCCCACAAAAAGCGAGTATTGGGAAACATGTCGGCAGTTAGCTTCAGATAGCTACTTAGCAACGAAGTGTCCTTTGTCTGAACTAGCCCAACCAAAGGGCCTTGTCCTGGATAGGTTTTGCCTTCGCTGTTCATAATATTCAAACCACCAGTAAACAACGACAACAAAGGGTTATTGATAGCAGCCTGAGCTGCATCGTTGGCAATGGCCGAGTCGTTGGTAGCAGGAACATTGTTGAGTTGTTGTTCGAGAGTTGAAGCCTGCTGATTGTTTGTTTTAACAGCAGCAGAATCGGTAGTTGCTACAGAATCGTTTGCTAAAGAATCGTTACCAACAATGCCAGTTTTCTCTTTAATACTTTTTATTCGAGCATCGGCTTTTTCAAGAATTGGATAAACTTGAGCAAATTCCCAAGTTTCAAGAAATTCGAGCTTTGCGGTTCCTTGTAAAATCTTACGAACACGCGTAGGATCTTTTACACCAGGGAGTTCAACAAGGATACGTCCTTGTGTGCTGAGTTTCTGAATGTTTGGTTGGGTAACTCCAAATTTATCGATACGTTTGCGAAGAACCATAAAAGTGCGATCGATTGCACTGTTGATTTCTTCGTTCAAAACCGCAATCACTTCATCGTCGGTGCTGGTAGTTTTGATTTTATCGTTCATATCGCGAGTAAGGAAGTAGGCTGCCAATGGCTTATTGGGCTCAAGTTCCTTAATACTTTCAACAAAAAGAGTCAGAAATGCTGTTTGTGAGCTGCGCTGCTTTTCAATCGACATTTCGATTGCTTTGTTGAATGCTGCATCTTTGCTATTGCCCGATAATGCTCTGACAATTTCAGATTCAGAAATTTCGAGCGTAACATTCATACCGCCCTTGAGGTCGAGACCTAAGTTCAGTTCCTTTTCCTTGCAATCTTTGTAGGTATATTTCTTAATAAGAAGATTGTAAACAACTTCGTTCGACATGGAGTCGAGAAAGCGGCTTTCTTTGGCAACAGCAAGTGAATCGTACAAAATACGTTCGCGCAAAGTATCGCCGTTGGCCAACATTTGAGCTTCTTGACGGGTTTGTTCGTTGTAGGCAAAATCTTTTGCATTTTTCTCAACCCTACGTGTACAATACGTAAATGAAAGTGAATAGACACTCACAAGGATGAACAAGATTGCAAAAAACCTGATGGTTCCTTTAATTTGCATAGTATAAAGTTTAAAAGACTTCGAGTCTAATTTTTTGAGGGTGCAAAGATAGAATAAGCAGTTGAATTATTCAAAATTTTGCCCCAAAATAATTGAAAAATATGTATTATTCAAGCTGTTGACCACTTTAATGAAACTGAAAAGGATGCTTAAACACCTTTTGGAGCCTACGTTTGTTGCCTTTTAGAAAAAGTAATTTCTGTTTGTAATCTATTTTCGCATCGCAGGCAAGAAGGAGGTCGGTTCCAATAATTCCATCTATTTCAACACTGCCATACTCAAGAAAAGTATCGTTTATTATCTGCAAATCGAGCATTACAAAAGGAAATTGTTTGATTTCGATTTCGCCTAACAAAAAAACATCGGCACGCGATAAAGAACTTTTTATCTGATTCGACCCCAATCCAACAGCCATTTCGCTGCCAAACGAACGATCGGCTACCAAATTAAAATTGCCCGACCTAGCCATATCGAGCACACAATTCGAAGCGCCCGAATCGATAATCAACATTGCATCGCGATTGTTGATTTTGCAACCAACAGCAATATGGCTTATCTGTCCAGTGTTTCCCTTTATCAGATGTAGCGGCAATGCAGCTTTCATTAATTAAAAATTGGGTTTAAGCGAATATTTCTGATAATGTCGGTCGATAACAGCAATGGCTTCTTCGGCGGTTTCGGCAAATTCGAAGATCTCAACATCTTTGTCGCTGATTGTTCCATATTCTATCATTGTATTCCGAATCCATTCATCGAGGCCTTTCCAGTAGTCGCGCCCAACCAAAACAATCGGAAAATGAGCAATCTTTTTTGTTTGAATCAGCGTAAGAGCTTCGAACATCTCGTCGCAGGTTCCAAAACCACCCGGAAGCACAATGTATCCTTGGCTGTATTTCATAAACATTACTTTGCGAACAAAGAAATACTTGAAAGTCAGCAACTTATCATTATCAATATATTCATTAGACTCTTGCTCGAAAGGCAAAGTGATATTGAGCCCAACCGATTTTCCTCCCGCACGTTTGGCCCCACGGTTACCAGCTTCCATAATTCCTGGTCCTCCACCAGTAATTACCCCATAGCCTTTTTTTACAAGATTGTAGGCTATTTGCGATGCCAACTTATAATATTTGTCGGTTGGCTTGGTACGTGCCGAACCAAAAATAGTAACACATGGTCCAATGGCAGCCATTTTTTCGAAGCCAGATACAAATTCGGCCATGATGTTGAAAATCTGCCACGAATCGTGGGTTTTAATTTCGTTCCAGTCTTTTGGAGCCAATGCCCTTCTAATTTTATCCTCGTCACTGAGGAAATCCATTTCGTTCATATCTTTTGTTTTAACAATTTTGACAAATTCGCATTTCGTTCTTTGAAGTGTTGCTTGAGATATTTTCCAGTCAAACTATCGGGCACAGCACTCACTTCTTCGGGCGTGCCTGCCGCAACAATCCTGCCACCGTTTTTGCCTCCACCAGGTCCCAAATCGATAACATGGTCGGCATAAGCAATCACATCGAGGTGATGCTCTATCACAATAACTGTATTGCCTCGTTTTACCAATGTGTTCAAAACTTCTAGCAAAACCCTTACATCTTCGAAATGCAATCCTGTTGTAGGTTCGTCGAGAATATAAATGGTTTTCCCCGTATCGCGGCGGGTGAGTTCGGTTGACAATTTCACGCGTTGCGCTTCGCCTCCCGAGAGTGTTGTGGAACTTTGCCCCAGCTTGATGTAACCAAGTCCAACTCTCTGCAATGTAGTCAAAAACGAAAGAATTTGTTGCTGATTCTCGAAAAACTCGGCAGCCTGATTGATGGTCATTTCTAAAACATCGCTGATACTTTTACCTTTAAATCGCACTTCGAGCGTTTCGCGGTTGTAGCGTTTACCATTACAATCGTCGCATGTAACATAAACATCGGGTAAAAAATTCATCTCGATGGTCATAACCCCCGCACCTTTGCAAGTTTCGCACCTACCGCCAGCAACATTAAACGAAAAACGACCTGGTTTGTAGCCACGCGCTTTCGATTCGGGTAAAATGGCGTACAACTTTCGAATATCGTCGAAAACACCCGTGTAAGTAGATGGATTGCTTCGTGGAGTGCGGCCAATAGGCGACTGATCGATACCTATCACTTTATCTATCAGCTCCATTCCTTCAATTTTGACAAAATCCAATGGTTTTTGTATGCTTCTATATAGCTTATTGCTGAGCGCAGGAAACAAAGTTTCGTTGATAAGCGAGCTTTTGCCGCTTCCCGACACACCAGTAACGCAAATAAACAATCCAAGTGGAATTTCAAGATCGACATTTTGCAAATTGTGCCCTTTGGCAGCTGAAATTACAATTCGTTTTTCTTGAGGGAGTCTTCGTTCGGTTGGAATTGGAATACTTTTCCGTCCACTCAAATAATCGCAAGTGAGCGAATTGCATTTCAACATTTCGTCGGGTGCACCCAATCCTGTAATAATGCCACCTTTTCTTCCAGCGCCGGGTCCCATATCGATAACAAAATCGGCCGAGCGAATCATTTCTTCGTCGTGTTCGACCACAATAACCGAATTGCCCGAATCGCGCAGTTTTTTAATGCTATCAATCAACCGTCGGTTGTCGCTCTGATGCAAACCAATGCTTGGTTCATCGAGAATATATAAAACTCCTGTGAGTCGCGACCCAATTTGAGAAGCCAGTCTAATTCGCTGCGATTCACCACCCGAAAGCGACGATGCGGGTCGATTCAGACTTAAATAATCGAGACCAACATTCGACAGAAATCCAATTCGAGTTGCCAATTCTCGAACAATATCGGCCGCAATAAGGCTTGTTCGCTCATCGAGCTTCGAGGGCAAAGCCGCAACCCAAGCATCGAGCAAATCGATGTCGAAATTGGCAACTTCGGCAATATTAAGTCCATCTATTTTAAAAAACAACGATTCTTTTTTTAGGCGAGCGCCAGCGCATTCGGGGCAATCGATCCGATTCATAAACGACTCGGCCCAACGTTTCATTGCGGGACTCACATCGTCGTCGTGCCGATTGATAATCAAATTGATAATTCCGTCGAACGAAAGGTTGTAGCTGCTGGTAACTCCAACATAATCGTTTGTAAGCGTAAGCATTTCATTGGTACCATACAAAATAGCATTCAATGCATCTTCGTGCAGGTCGCCCACTTCGTCGTCGAGCGAATTGCCATACTTTTTACAAATAAGCTCAACCTGTTTGAAAACCCAGTTGCTTTTGAATTCGCCAAGAGGAGCTATTCCACCTTTGCGAAGCATAACGCGCTTGTCGGGGATAATTTTGTCCATATCGACTTCGGAAACAGTTCCCAAACCTTTGCATCGCTGACAAGCACCGTATGGACTATTGAACGAAAATGAGTTTGGTTCTGGCAAATCGTACGAGATTCCAGTGTCTTCGCACATGAGTTTGCGACTAAAAAACGCAATTTGATTATCGACCGAATTGTGAATAGCAACCACTCCTTTGCCGTAGCGAAGAGCCAAAGCCACCGCTTTGCTAACCCGTTTTGCCGATTGCTCCGAAACGTCGATTCGGTCGATAACAAGCTCAATATCGTGAACTTTGTATCTATCGACCAACAAACCCTGAACTGCTTCTACAATGTCGCCGTCAACTCTAAAATGGGTAAATCCCAACTTGCGGTATTGTTCGAAAACTTCGCGGTAATGGCCTTTGCGAGCTTTCACCAATGGAGTCAAAACAGCAACGAGCTTCGATGAAAAACGCGACAGAATCATTTCCTGAATCTGAGCATCGGAATACTGCACCATGGGCTTGCCAGTTTCGGTAGAATAGGCAGTCGAAACGCGCGCATAGAGCAGACGCAAATAATCGTAAATTTCGGTGATGGTACCAACTGTAGAACGCGGATTGCGTCCCGCTGTTTTTTGGTCGATTGAAATCACAGGCGACAATCCAGTAATCCGATCGACATCGGGACGCGAAAAATCGCCAATAAATTGACGAGCATAGGCCGAAAATGTATCCATATAGCGACGTTGACCTTCGGCAAAAATGGTATCGAAAGCCAACGACGATTTTCCGCTTCCACTTAGGCCAGTAACAACTACAAGGCTATCGCGCGGAATAGAGACACTTACATTTTTAAGATTGTGTTCGCGTGCTCCAACCACTTCGAGGAATTCGGTTTCCTGAATATCAAGGTCTTTCTTCTCTTCACTCATGCTTTATTCCACCTTGATTGAATCGTTAAAAATTTGATTTGGTTCTTCTATTTTCTCAACACTTTGCTTCTGGCTCATATTAATTGGCACAGCAAGCTGATACGTTTTTCCAACAATCATCGGCAGCCGATTGGTACGAAGCCACGGATTGAGATAGCGCAATTCGAGATATGAAATTTTGTTATCGAGTGCCCATGCAGTTAAATCGGGAATTTCGGTATTCACTTCTTTGTATGTAACTTCGATGGGCTGATAAATGTCTTTGTTGCGAATAAAGAAGCCATAGGTAAGGGGTTGACTCCAAATAAGTTTGAGAGCAACAATCCGATATAAGTAGCGCGATGTTTCTTCGTTGAGAAACAATTGATAATAATCTTTGGTTTTCTGAGCCGAAACTTGCTGCTGCAAAGCACCTGTTCCCATATTGTAGGAGGCTGCAGCCAATGTGTAAGAACCAAACATGCTTTTGGCTGTTTTGATATATTGGCAAGCAGCGCGAGTCGATTTTTCGAGATGATAGCGTTCGTCTACATCGGTTCCAACTTCGAGTCCGTATTCTTGTCCGGTTTTTTTCAGAAATTGCCAAAAGCCAGCGGCACCAGCGGGCGAAACCACATTCGCCAGTTCGCTTTCGGCCATAGCAAGAAATTTGAAATCGTTGTGAATTCCTTCGGCTTGTAGAATCGGTTCAATAATAGGGAAAAAGCGTCCGCTTCGCTTGAGCATATAAATGGTATGCGAATGCCAGTACATTATTGCAAGCAGTTCGCGTTCGAGGCGTTCGCGCACAATGAGGTGATCGATTGGGACAATTTCGCCAGCAAAACTGAGTGAATCGGGTATATATGGCTGAAAAATCTTGTAATTCTGTCTGCTCTGCATAAAATAGCGATTGTCGGAATTGTCAGATCCACTTTTGTAAGACGAAAACATAAAAAGCTGAAGACCTAAAACAACAGTCAGCATGGCAATAACAATAAATATAAGAGTTTTCTTCACTTGCATGGTCGAAATTTTCTTGAGATTAATACACAAACAGATTGAAATAACGTTTAAAAAGCGGTATTTCGAGGCAAACAAAAACAAAATGAATCGGGGATGAGTACATCTCAACAACAAATCACTCTTTTTCTTTGTGTCTGTTCAGATGGGCAATATAGAACAATCCGAAGAAAACAGCTGTTACGAACGTAACATATCCTAATGTAAGGAAGCCGTTCCATCGGTTGAGCAAAGTTAACATTTTTAGGATTGCCAAAACCGAAAATAATCCAATCCCTATATAAACCGTAGCAACCAGACGTTCGCTCAGACCAAGATACGATAAATGATGTGTGGTGTGATCTTTTCCACCAATAAAAGGCGACCGACCTGCAAAAATGCGCTTGCAAAATACAGTTGTGGTGTCGGTGAGTGGAACAATGAAAACAACAAGAACAATCAATATTTTCTGCCATGCAATGGGCTCATACGTCTCGAGTTGTAGGTTCCAACCATATTTAATCCCCAGAAATGCAACCACCGAACCAAGAAACATACTTCCTGTATCGCCCATAAAAAGTTTCGATGGGTGCCAATTGAAAAACAAAAAACCTCCAATAGCCGATAGCAAACCGATTGTAACAAATAGATATGGTCCATCCGAAAGTCCATTGAGCTGCATAATTACAAGAAATGTTGCTAAAATGCTCATTACAACAACCGACGATATAGCATCCATATTGTCGAGAAGATTTATTGCATTCATCATGCCCACAACCCAAGCAAGGGTAATTGCAATATCGAGCGAATAGAATCCCGTGATTTGAATATATGTACCCGAAAAAATCATTACAGTAGCTGTAAGGAGTTGAAGAGCCAATTTCACAAATGGTTTGGTGTCGAAAGCATCGTCGAACAAACCAGCCACAAAACCAATGCTGAGCGCCAACATAAAACCAATAAATTCAATATTTCGAATAAGCATTGCATCGGGGTCGAGCATCGAAAAAGCAATAACAGATATCAGAAACAAGATGTAGAAAGTGATGCCCCCAAACGATGGCTTCTGATTCGGATTCCATCTAACCACATTGTTTTTTGCTGTTCGAAGCCCAAGATTGTCCGAAAATTTCAGAAAAAGCCCATTTATAATGAGCGAAAATCCTAAAAAAAGGATTATTACAATTAAAATGTCGTACCAATTCATAATCTTAGAGTTTTAGGTTGAAATTTGATTTAAATCCACTTAAAAACTCCCCCCTATTGTCTTTGGAGCTAACTACCGACGATAGACCAGGCCAAGGAATGTCCAAGTCGGGATCGTTCCACATAATAGTTCGCTCGGCAGATGAATTGTAGAACCCCGTACATTTATAATTGATAATAGTATTGTCTTCTAAAGCCATAAAACCATGTGCAAAACCTGGTGGGATCCAGAATTGCAGATGATTTTCGCTTGAAAGTATTACCGACTGAAAACGACCATAAGTAGGCGATCCCACCCTAATATCGACAGCAACATCGAAAACAGAACCGGAAATAACTCGAATTAATTTTCCCTGAGCATAAGGTGGATTTTGGAGATGCAAACCACGGACAATAAATTTATCCGATTTGCTTTCGTTGTCTTGAACAAAACTGCCTTCTATGCCTAAATCGACATATTTAGTAGCATGAAAGGTTTCCATAAAATAGCCCCTCTCGTCAACAAACACCTTGGGCTCAATGAGTAGCAAGCCCTGAATATCAAACTTCGTTATCTGAATCATTTTTTGCGAAACTTATCCCTTAGACGTCCAAACCACCCAATACGTTTAATTTCTTCTTCATCGTAGTATCCATGCTTGTTGTTGCCATATCCATAGCCAAATCCATAACCATAGGCAAATCCTTCTGAACTTCCAGCACCCGTAACTTCGGGATCGACACTGTTGAGAATCAGACTTAAATAGCGTAAATTATTTTCGTGGTACAATTTCTCTATATTATAAATGTAAGAGCGTTTCGAAAAACCTGCTCTAACAATATAAATAGGATAGTCGGCAAATTGAAGCGGTTTCATTGCATCGCTCACCAAGCCAATAGGCGGTGTATCGAGAATGATATACGAATACTTTTCTTTTAGATAGTTTACCAAATCATCCATTTTTTCGCTCAAAATAAGCTCCGACGGATTGAGCGGCGTTGGACCAGCAGTGATGTAATGTAGATTTGGAATGTTGCTTTGCTTAATACATTCGTCGGCAGTTTGCATTCCAAGCAAAATGGAACTAATACCGAATGTATTGTCGGTATTGAAACCCACGTGAATTTTGGGTTTTCGCAAATCGAAATCGAGCACAATTACATTTTTTTCGTTGAATGCCAAAACGCCTGCAAGATTGATTGCTACAAATGTTTTTCCTTCGCCCGAAACAGTACTTGTAACAGCAATTACTTTGGGCAGACCACCATTTTTGATAAATTGCAAATTGGTGCGAATAGCTCGGAGCGACTCGGCCAAAAGCGATTTAGGGCGCGAATCGACAATAAGCTGGCTCACAGGAATATAATTATTGTATTTTGGAATAACTCCCAATACAGGAACAGATGTAAGGCGCTTCACATCGCGCAGCGAAACTACTTCGTTGTAGAGCACATAACGCAAAATAACGAATGCAAGACTAAAAATAAATGCAAATGCAAAGAGTCCAATCCAAATCACTTTTTTGTTTGGAAAAACTGGATCGTAGTTGGACTGAGCAGGTTGTAGCACAATCAACTGGCTCACATAGCCAGCCTGCGCAATGCTGTATTCAATTTTCTTCTCGATGAGCTGATTATAGAACTTCTCATTTACGGTGTAATAGCGCTCTATTCGGTTTTGTTCGTCGGGAGCATCAATAAGCGGCCGACCAAGCAAACGTGAAATTTTATTCTTTTCGGATATGTAGCGCTGCTGTTCGCGATGCAGTTTGGTAATGATTCCACTGGTGCTTTCACGAATAATTTTTTTCTGAAATTCAATCTGAGAATTCACACTTTCAACTGCGGTTGAGTTTTCGGTGATGCGAACCAGCAAATCCTGTTTCTTCATTTCGAGCTCCTTCAACGACTGAAGATAGGGCGAAAGATAGACCTGCGATTCGAGCCCACTGAGCAACGACAGCAAAACCATAAAATCGGAATTGCCGCTTTCGAAAGTATTGTAGAAAATATTAAGCGACTCGAGTTCGGCCGAGTTGGTAGCAATAAGATTGTCGAGCTCGAAAAGCCTAGCTTGCATCGAAGTTCTATCGAGAGTACTGTCGTAGCCAACCGTTTTGCCTTGCCGCATCGAATCTTCGGTCTGATCGAGGTTTTCCTCAACCAAGCCTAACTGAGTATCAATAAAATCGAGAATGCTGTTGGAGCTTTCTTTTTGGTATTCTACTTCGAATGCGGCAAACTCTTCGGCCACCATGTTTACCAAGTCGGCAGCTTTGCGCGGATTCAAATCGCGAATGCTGATTCGAATGGTTTTAGCCACATCGTTGAGCACTGCAATACTTATTTTCTGCGAATAAGAATTAGCTAAGTCTTCGAGCGAGTTAAAAACTACAAGAAATTGCTTTCCGCTGTTGGCGGCAAAAAATGTTTTTACATCGCCAGTAGCAGGTGTGAGTAAGAATTTAAGTTGAGGCAACGATACCATTTCCTGAAAGCGAAATTCGGTTTCATCATTTCCTCCTGTAGCATTTTTGGTTGAAATTACACAAGTGCTATCGCCAACTGTAAGCGTAAAAGGCGTTCCATACGACAAAGAATCTACAATTTCGTACTGAATATGAAATGGAGCTCCATCGTAGAGTTCGAAATTGAGAATATTTCCTTGCACATAAACGCTCACATCGAGTGGTAGCTTTTCGATAACGCGCGACATAAAAACAGGCGAGCGCATAATTTCTATCTTCCGATAAATATCTTCGTCGTAGAAGTTTTTGCTTTCGAAAAGTTTCTGAGCTTTATCGTCGCTGTTGATCTGAACAACGCACGAAGCCTCATAAACAGGGAGAGTGTAGCGCAAATACAAAAAAATGAGCGCAAAAAGCAAAGCAAAGAAAACAATAATGAATTTCAGGTTTCTCTTAGCGATAAAAAGAAACAACTTAAAATCGAAATCGTCGTTCAGCTTTGATTTTTTGTACTCGGCCATGGGGAGGGTATCAGCGGGTAAAATTATAAATAATCAACACAGTTGACACAAGTGTCAGATAGGGCGAGAGTTCTTCGAATACCTTGCGGGCAAATTTATGGCGTGCTGCTACATACACAATATCGTTGGGTTGCATGGCAATTCCAGAGTATTTAGCCATTTCGAACGAAGATAAATCGATGTTGTATATTTTCTGACTTGTGCTATCGGTACGAATAAGCCTTATGGCATATGCCTTTCCATCGCTGATGCCTCCTGCCGTTGCAATCACATCCATCAGCGTTGTGTTGGTATTTACAAATGGAATCACTGTTGCTGTTTGGCTGGTGCTTCCCGAGAAGAAAAATGCTCTTTTGTTTACAACGCTTATTTGAACAAATGGATCTACAACGCTTTTCGAGTAAATGTCTTTGAGTTCAGCTTCGCATTGGTTGGTGGTTTTGCCCGAAACCAAAACGCGGCCAGCAAGGGGCAAATCGACCATTCCTTCCACATCGACAACATACGTAACAGGAGCCGAAGCTGCCGATGAGCCCTGAATTCCAGCAGAGAGAGGGTCGAGCAGTTTTTCGCCTTGATTCGACAAAACCAACACTCGCAGTTCGTCGCCCGGTTGAATAATAAAAGGTACGGCTTTGAGCAGCTCCTCGTTTGGCGAAAAAACATCTTTGTCTTTCACCCGATACATATCGGAAGGATACATGGTGCGCTGACACGACGAAGTGAGTAGCATCATCCCAAGCATAATTATAAATTGAAGCTTGCCAATCATAGAAAGTTTTAACAACTGCCAAAGATAGTATATTTTCCCGTTAAATGATTTTTTATCATAGAAATGTTTCAAACGGTCGTTGTTGGTAATCAACAGTTCAAGGGATTATTCCTTTCCACCGACGATTCCATGTCTGGTCGGTAGCCGGACGCTGAAATGTCGGCGTTTTTCACCTCACCAGCGTTACATTTCCTCTTTTCACCACCGTTTCGCCATTCAGT
>DYON01000248.1 GCA_020720525.1 Acetofilamentum sp. | reverse complement strand
CAATTTGCTTATACAAACCAAAGAGTTTATTAAGCAATAAAACACGTTAAAGCCTTTTCCAAATCGGCAATCAAAGTTTCAGGTTCTTCGAGTCCAATGCTAAACCGGGCCATTCCGGAATGTTTTTGTTCGTCCCACAATGCATAGGGCAACACCAACGATTCGTGTCCGCCCCAGCTTACAGCCATTTGAAAAAAAGCAAGACTATTCACAAAAGCTTCCATGGCTTCGGCCGATTTGTTGTGGAATTGCACCGAAAACAATCCCGAAATGCCTTTCATTTGCTTTTCGAACAAAGCTGCTTGCTCTTTTGAGCTATTTCCGGGATACAACAATGATTCTACCGCAGGATGATTGCGCAGAAAATCGAGCACGCGATGGGTGGTTTCGGCAATATGTTTCAATCGGATTGGCATAGTACGCAGTCCTCGCAAAAAAAGCCAAGCATTAAATGGACTCATCACCGAACCAAAAGCAAGATATTCTTTCTTGAAAATTTTGGAGTACTTTTCGTTGCTACAAATGAGCACACCTCCTACTACATCGCTATGCCCGCCAATATATTTTGTTGCACTGTAAACAACCATATCAATACCAAAATCGAAAGGTTGTTGCAACAAAGCGGTGGAATAACTGTTGTCGATTAAAACCACAGCACCAACAGCATGAGCTGCATCGGAAATCGCTTTCAAATCGATCAATTCAAATGTTTTGGTAAGTGGACTTTCAACAACAACAAGACGGGTTTTCGGGCTAATGCAATCTAAAATATGGCTTGCTTCAACCATTTTTGCATCAACACCATAATTGGGAAGAATTTGGGTAAAAATGGTATGAGTCCATGAATATGCACCTTCCATACAAATAGCATGGTCGCCAGCTTTCACTGCCGACAGAATAGCTGTAGAGATTGCGCCCATTCCCGACGAAAACAACAAAACTTTTCCACCACCTTCGAGGGCTGCAAGTTTTTCGGCGAGCACATTCAACGTGGGGTTGTTTCCTCTACTATAAATAAGTGCTTTTTCTTCGTCTGCTAACGCATTTTGAAACGATTTGAAATCGGAAAAACGAAAATTGCTGGTTTGAAAAATTGGTGGAGAAACAGATTCAAAATTCTCTTCGCCAAGATTATTTAAAATAAAATCGATGTTTTTCATTTTTTTTGCTGATTTTTGGTCAAATATAAAAAAATCGGCGTATATTTGCACTTCGTTTTTCAAAAGTAAAAAAAGGAAGGCTATGAACAAGGGAGAATTGATTCGTTATGCAGAAGAGCAACTAGTTGCAACTAAGCAGTTTCCAGTATTTAAAGCTGGCGACACTGTTACTATTAAGTACAAAATCACTGAGGGAAACAAAGAGCGTATTCAGGCTTTCCAGGGTATTGTATTGCAAATTTCGGGCAAAGGTGCCAACAAAACCTTCACAGTAAGAAAAATCTCGAACAACATTGGCGTTGAACGTATTTTTCCTGTATCGAGTCCTTTTGTAGAAGCCGTAGAAGTAAACAAACGTGGCGTAGTTCGTCGTTCACGTATTTTCTATCTTCGTCAGCTTCGTGGCAAAAAAGCCCGTATCAAAGAAAAAAAGTACTAGACTAAATAGTTTCAGCAAAGCCGGCTTCTGCCGGCTTTTTTTGTTGACTTCAATATTTCGCTGCACAAAAAAAGCCACAACAGTGAAATTGTGGCTTTTGGAATATCATTAAAATTAGTTGCTATCGGGAAGTTGTTCTTTCAGTTTTTCAGCTTCCATTTTACGCAGATTGAGTTCGTTGATGTAAGCACGTTCCTTTTTGAGTACAAAATCTTTATACGCTTTGTTTGCCCACTCTAAGGCAACATCGAGTTGTCCTTCCATTTCGGCAGCCAAAGCCATATTGTGACATGCACGTCCTGCTATTTTGGGATCGGGGTGTTTGGCTACTTGCGACCAAAGAACAACAGCTTCTTTCCAATTGTTCACTTTCACAAATGCTTTTGCACGTTTCAGGCGATCGTCGCCTTTTTTATAGTAATAACGAGAAACACGCACCCAATTTGGCGAAATACGTACACCCATCATTTCTCCAGCAAAATATCCTGCGTCGTTAATGGCTCCGCGCTTACTTGGCAATTTTCGAAGAGCTTCTTCGGGTGTAGCCCCTACTCCACCCCATGCTTTGTCGTCGTAAAAAACATTCTGGTCAATTACTCTCTTATTCAAATTGTCGTAAATTCTCCAACCAGCATTTACCCTAATTTTCAAATCGGATAGGTATTCGGTCACCATTCTCGATTCGCCATTTACGGAGCGTTCAACTTGTCGAGTACCACTGGTCATTCGAAGATCGCTATCGAAAGTTTCGAGGCAAACAATTGCATCGACGTTGTATTTTTTGCACAAAGCATCGACTTCGTCCCAGCTTAATGGTATAGGAAATTCTTTAGTTCCAGTGCCTCGCAAATCTTCGCCTTCCATCAATTGAGCCTTAAAGCGAGGATTGGTATTAACTTTATAAGCCAAACCTTTGCAAACATTGTAAGAACCTTCGCGGTCGGCCATAATCGATTCACCTGAAATAAAGCCTTCCAAAAAATTCATAAAACCTTCCCCTTTGGCTGGCAGGCTTCGATTGAGCACTCCAATAGATTGAATATGCTGAGGAATGGTGATTTCGGCAGGAACCAATACATTGGTATATACTGTCGCCGTTTTGCATGAGCCCAAAGCTACAAGCAAAGAAAATAGAAAAAAGTACTTTATTGTTTTCATGATGCTGGTTTTTTTCGCAATGTCCAAAATTATACCAAAAAGCTGGTTCAAAAAAAGATTTTAACAATTTTGTTCACAGTTATTTGTTGATTGCTGTGTTTTTCAATTGTAGATGTACCAAATTCCTCAATTGATTGCAGATTGTGAGCTTTTCCAATCAATTTGCTGCTCAGGTCGGCAAAAAAGAATTTGTTCATTCCATTATTCTTTGTTTTTACAATTATCCCCTTTTCGATGCCAATTTCCATCAAAATACCGTATTGAACATCAATCACTTTAAATGTATAATCGGCATGATAATTCAAGTTCCAGACCGAAGAATTGTATTTTTGAGCACAAAGATGATTAACTTTTGTTTCGAAATCGGTTGGCAAAACATGGTGAGATGCAAATTTATTAATGGTTAAGTATTGCAGCAATTCTTCGATAAATTGCTTAATGCTCATCGATTTTTGAAGCATTGGGAGAATATTTCCAACATTTCCTGGAACAGAATTCACAGCTCTATCGGAATAATTATTAATTTCTCGACACAACGCCTTGTTGAGAACAGACAAATCGGTATCGAAAAGCAAAGTTCCATGATGTAAAATACGATGTCGATGTATATGTTCGGCATTACCACTCACTTTAAAACCATTTATCACTATTTCGTGTCGCTTACCAAATTGAGCATCGAGGCCAAACGATTTCAAAAAACCGATAATTGGAGCTGTATATCGTTCGAAATCGACCATATTCTCGCCATCGGAATTCTGAATGATAGAAAAATTGATATTCCCTTCGTCGTGATAAACAGTTCCACCGCCACTTATTCGGCGAAAAATGGGAATATTTTTTTCGAAAAGAAACGGAAAATTTGTTTCTCTTAGAGCATTTTGATGTTTACCTACCACCACAGAAGGGCTATTTCGGTAAATCAGAAAATAATTATTTGAAAATTCTTTCAGTAGAATTTCTTCGGCGGCCAAATTTTGGCAAGCATTGCTATATGGTAGTTCAATTAGAAACATAAAAAAAGCCGACTCAAAAGCCGGCTTAAAGATAAGAAGGTTTATTCAATTAGCGACCAATAACAAAAGTGCT
>DYON01000247.1 GCA_020720525.1 Acetofilamentum sp. | reverse complement strand
TCTCTCATTTGCTGTGTGTTACAAAAAGCCAAAAGCCGCCCTTCCCTGCCTGCCTGCCGCACATTTTTAGGGTGGCGTGCCGCTTAGGCATGCAGGGAAGTGCGGCTGCGTTAAGTTCAAAACTTATTTTTGGCATCATGAGGCTTTTGTGTTATTACTTCAAATTGCAGTTGAGTCAATATCAAATACATGTATTGAAAAACTAAGTAATGAGAATCAATTGGTCTTGCGGCATACTGACGAAAGCTCCTTTGTCAGCATCTGTGAGGAGACGCGCAACAACTTTTTGGTGATGTTGGATCAAAGGAGATGCGCAAAACTCTGCGCACTTAGCGGTTGGAGCGAAGAAATTCATTCGTGTTTAGCAAAGAAATATCGAATTTTGATTGCCCCTTAAACTTTTTGAATATAAACTGGTCAAAATGTGACCGTGATTTTTTCAAAAGCAAAAAATTATTTCGGTATTGATTTATGTATTTGTTTTTTACTATCTTTACGCAAATTTTTCACCAATGAAGATTTTTCAACCAATACAAAAGGCTTTCAGGTTCTATGTTGAAGGGTTTCGACACATGCCTGCGTGGGGAAGAAAGATGTGGTTGATTATAATTATAAAAGGTATTGCTATATTTGTGATAATGAAATTTTTGTTTTTCCCCAATTTGCTGAAGAAAAATTACAACAGCGACGAAGAGAGAAGCAAACATGTGTTGGAACAACTAACCAAACCCCGATAATATATGGATCAATTATCTTCACTAGTCGATTGGTCGAGGGCACAATTTGCCCTAACGGCTATGTATCATTGGATTTTTGTTCCCCTTACGCTTGGAATGTCGTTTATGATTGCCATCATGGAAACCATTTACGTTCGTACAGGCAAAGAGGAATGGAAGAAAATGACAAAATTCTGGGCAAAACTGTTCGGAATCAACTTCGCCATTGGCGTTGCAACTGGAATTATTCTCGAATTTGAGTTCGGAACCAACTGGAGCAATTACAGCTGGTTTGTGGGCGATATTTTCGGTGCTCCTCTTGCAATCGAAGGCATTATGGCTTTCTTTATGGAAAGCACTTTTATTGCCATTATGTTTTTTGGATGGAACAAGGTGAGCAAAAAATTCCACCTCACATCTACTTGGCTGGTTGCCATTGGCGCCAACTTGTCGGCCTTGTGGATTTTGGTCGCCAACGCCTGGATGCAATTTCCAACTGGAACAGTTTTCAATCCCGACACTGCTCGAAACGAAATGATTAACTTTGGGGATGTATTGTTTAGCCCTATTGCGGTGAACAAATTTTTGCATACCATTTCGAGCTCTTATATTGTAGGTGCCGTTTTCATTATTGGCGTAAGTTCATGGTTTTTGCTGAAAAAACGAGAAATTGTATTTGCAAAAAAGAGCATTTTGGTTGCTGCAACTTTTGGATTTATTGCTTCGGTATTTGTTGCGTTTACTGGCGACGGTTCGGCCTATCAGGTTGCACAAAAACAACCTATGAAACTTGCCGCAATGGAAGGCTTGTACGACGGACAAAATGGTGCTGGACTTATTGTGGTTGGGGTGCTCACACCTGGAAAGCAAGCTGGCGACGACAAAGATGCGGACATTTTCAAAGTTGAAATTCCCAAATTGTTATCGTTTTTGGGATATCGCGACACCGATGCTTTTGTGCCTGGTGTGAACGATTTGGTGTATGGCAACGATGAACAAGGACTTATTTCTGCCGAAGAAAAAATTGCACGTGGTCGTATTGCTATCGAAACACTCCACGAATACAAAGTTGCTAAAGAAAATGGCGACTCTACTTATGCCGAAATTGCTTTGTTGTTCGACCGCGAAACACCTCAAGGGAAAGAATTTTACGACAACTATTTCCGCTATTTTGGCTATGGATATCTCAACAGTCCCGAAGACATCATTCCGAATGTGCCTATGACTTTTTATAGTTTCCATATCATGGTGGCTCTCGGATTTTTCTTCATCTTTTTCTTCTTCATGATGCTAATCTTTACCATTAAAAACAGTATCGACCGACGCAAAATGTGGTTGCGAATAGCTTTATTTACTATGCCGCTCGCTTTTATTGCTACACAAACTGGGTGGATTGTTGCCGAAGTTGGTCGCCAGCCTTGGGTAATCCAAGATTTGATGCCAACCGTTGCCGCTGTTTCGCAAATAGACGCTTCGGCTGTACAGCTTACATTTGTTTTGTTTGCGATAATCTTTACTGCCTTGCTGGTTGCCGAGATTTCAATTATGCTGAAAGCTATTAAAACTGGACCTAATGAAGGAGGGAAATAACCATGTTTGAAACAATGACATTATTTACTTTGCAACAATACTGGTGGTTGCTGGTATCGGTGCTCGGAGCAGCTCTTGTTTTTCTGCTTTTTGTTCAAGGCGGTCAAAGCTTGCTCTATTCCATTGGAAAAAGCGAATTGGAACGTACAATGTTGGTGAATTCGCTCGGGCGTAAATGGGAATTTACATTTTCTACTCTTGTAACTTTCGGAGGTGCGCTTTTTGCATCGTTTCCGTTGTTCTATAGCACCAGCTTCGGTGGAGCTTATTGGCTGTGGATGCTAATTCTTTCAACTTTTATTATTCAAGCTGTGAGCTACGAGTACCGAAACAAACCAAACAATGTGTTGGGTAAGAAAACATTCGAGTGGTTTTTGTTTCTGAATGGTTTTATTGGAACCGTTTCGCTTGGCGTGGCTGTTGCAACTATGTTCACCGGCGGAAACTTCATGCACAACGAAATGAATTTTACCAGCTGGACCAATTCGTATCACGGACTCGAAGCATTTACCAATCCAATTAATTTGGCTTTGGGCCTTGCTGTTTTCTTCCTCTCGCGCACATTGGCAATTCTTTATTTTCTCAATACGGTGAAAGATACCAACATTCAATTGCAAAGCCGTAAGCATTTGCTTATCAATGCACCCTTGTTTTTGGTCTTTTTCCTTGCATTTATGTTTGCCATTTGGTTAGGCGACGGATACGCATACAATTCTATCACCGGAGAAGTATTTACCGAACCAAACAAGTATTTTTTCAACATGATCGAATCGCCTGTGGTTGGTATTTTGTTTTTGCTGGGTGTTTTGTTTGTTTTGTTGGGCTTGTTCCGCGGTATTTTCTACTTTACCAAATGCAACGACCGTGCTATTTGGCCAGTTGGAATTGGTGCTTTTCTGGCTGTGTTGTCGTTGTTTCTCAATTTGGGCTACAACAACACTGTTTTCTATCCTTCGCTTGTCGATATGCAATGCGGATTAACAATTCGCACAGCTTCGTCGAGCCAATTTACACTTACTGTGATGAGCTATGTTTCGTTGTTGCTTCCTTTTGTTGCAGCCTACATCATTTTTGCTTGGCGTGCTATCAACAAGAAGAAAATCGACAAAGACGAAATGGAAAGCGAAACTCATCTTTATTAATTTTAAAACAACAGATTATGTATTGGAACGAAATATTGTGGATACTCACCTGGCCTGTTTTGATTGTAGTTTCGTATCAAACCATTCGGTTTTTGCTGAAAAAGTACGAAGCCAAGATTGAAGGAGAGTAAATGAAAATTCTCAAGAAGCCCGAAAGGGCTTCTTTTTTGTGCTGTCCGAAAGTGGGGGATATGACAAGAATTGTCCACGAATTTGCACGAATGCCACGAATTGAAATCCCCAGCAGGTTTTATTTCCACGAATAAGCTGCATCATTGCATACAATGACTTGCTGGTTTTATCATTAGTAAATTAGCTAAACATAAATTTATCATGCTATTAGCCCGACATCTCATCGTCTGAAGCGAAGCATGGGTCATGGAATCGGCTATTAGCCCGACAT
>DYON01000246.1 GCA_020720525.1 Acetofilamentum sp. | reverse complement strand
TGCATGTCGGTTCAACCTCTAAGGGAGACTTAGGAGCTTCTTACGATGCCGGAGGTTATTGTCCTTTTTTTGGCTGGCCTGGAACACAAACCTACAGTCGTTGCTCTTCCCCTACAATTAATTGCACCGGAAGATCCTCAATTACACTCAATTTTGTTTACATGGAATATGGTGACGGAACCAATGATAATGCCACTCTTTGGTATTATAATGGTACAACCTGGTCTCAACTTTCCGACCCAGCAAAAACATCTACGTCATGTGATCCACAAGGTCGATGGACAACATATAATATTAATCTGCCAGCATCTGCTGATAATAATTCCAATGTAAAAATTGCGTTTCTTTGGGTTAATAATGATGATATGGCTGGCACCGACCCATCTTTTGCCGTCGATGACATTACACTCACTGGTACTGGAGCAGCTCCAGTAAATAATTGGGAGGGAGACATTAGTTCAAATTGGGCTACTGCCGGAAACTGGTCAACTGGTGCTGTTCCAACTGCTGCCACAGATTGCCAAGTACCATCATCTTTAGGTGCTGGCTGTTTGATGCCTGTAATAGTTTCGAATGTTGCAGCTCGAGATGTATGCAACTATGGCATTATCACACTAAGCGGTGACAATACTCTCACAATTAATCGCGATTTGCTTAACGACGGGGTCATTCAATCGAACACAACGCTCAACTCTGCCGATGTGATATTTGCCAATTCACCCTCAATATATCGAGGTAGTGGCACCATGTACGATGTTGACGTAAGTGTAGTTTCGAGCAATTTAACGCTCGAGACAAATATGATAGCTCGGTCGCTTATTATTGCAACAACAGGAACTGTCAATATTGGCACCAACTCTCTGACTATCAACAAGAATATGACAAAAACAGCTGGAACTTTCACTGCTGTAAATGGAACTATCTATTTTGTTGATGCTTGTGGTACTTGCCTCGACCAAAGCAACACTGCCAATGTATCGATAAACGCCAATCAAATATTTGGAAATGTATTTGTGAACAAAACTGCCGGTATAAAAACAACTTTTATCAGTAATTTCAATTACACGTTCAATACTCCAAAAACGCTCACTATTCAGAGTGGGATTGTGGATGTAAATACCAATACACTTAATGGAACAGGGAATCTGACCATGACTGGAGGAGAACTGCAATTGGCAAAGAACGCAATTGCTCTTCCGGAGCTTACAGGAACTTACACACTAACAGCTGGTAGAATCACTGTTGACGGTGGTGCTCAAATCGTTAAAAGCCAGTCGGCAATTGGTACCAATTATTTCGACCTTGAATTTGGCGGAACTGGAATAAAAACATTTAGTGGGGGCAATGTTCAAGTAGCCAATCAACTGTATTTCAGCTTGCCAACAAGTGTTGGAAATTATATTTATACAGGAACTGATACACTAAAAGTAATTGATAATGCCCCAAACGCAATAGTAAGAACAGGAGGTCATATTGTTGGCTGGTTGAGCCGTGGAATTAACACAGGAAATGATTACACCTATTATGTTGGAAGTACAAATGCAGATTTGGAAACATATTACGAACCATTAGTGCTTTCACCAAGCAATTTAATTGGAATATCTGAAGTTACGTGCAGGTTTATTGATGCTGCTCCAAACCCGGGAACCGTTAGCGTTCCATTTGTAAATGGACTTGGAAACGCTGACACCATTAAAACCATGGAGCTTGAAGGATATTGGCAATTAAACTCCAATCAGGCTTCGGGTGTGGCTAAATACGATGTAATGGTTGCTCCCGACAGAAATTTTTGGACTTTTGGTATTCCATTTGGCACAGGACATCATGCTTTGCTTAAGCAATTGACAACAGCTATAGCGTGGGATTTCATTGTTGGTGGAATAAGGGCAAATGATTCGCTAACTGTTAATTTCTCAGGCTTTTCAAATTTTGCATTGGGTTTTGCAGATAGCATTCTTCCGGCTTTACCCGTCGAATTGCTGAGTTTTGAAGGTTATTGTTATGATAACAAGATTAGTTTGCTTTGGATAACAGCGTCCGAAACCAATAATGAAAGTTTCATCATTGAGAAGTCTTTAAATGGTATTGACTTTTTCCCATTTGAAGAAGTACCTGGGCACGGAAACTATTCCGAAATTCTCAAATATGAGCTTCATGACAATATAGAAAACCCAGAATCAGGAGCATATTATCGTTTATCGCAACGCGATTTTGATGGCAAAGTAAATATAATACGTACCATTTTTGTCTCCTGTGATAATTCCCAATCTGAGTTTAGAATTAACGTATATCCAAACCCAGCAAAAAACGTTATTTACATGGATATATATTCTGGCAAAAGTGGGTTTGGAGTTATAAATGTTGTCGATATCTTCGGGAAAATTGTTTATTCGAACGGAAATGTCAGCATTAATCAAGGTTTGAATTTCAATGCGTATGAATTTCCCGCCGAACTTTCCAATGGAATTTATTTCATTGCAACTACCTTTGAAAATAAGGGCACCAATACTAAACTGATTATCATTAAATAACAGCGATTTACTTGATGGTATAAAATTTTGCTTTTTCGTTTTGGGTGTATCCCCACTATGGAAATTCTTGAGGGAGTTTGAATTAATACAAACTCAAAAACTTGGCTGGATTGTATTGGTGCATCATATCGTAAATGGTATCGAAAACATCTTCGGCGTTGGGGTTCGAATAGTAGTCGCCATCGGTTCCATAGGCTGGGCGATGTTCTTTGGCTGTAACGGTGCGTGGTTGTGCATCGAGAAAATCCCAGCCGGCTGCGCGTTCAAGAACTTGCTGCATCATGTAGGCTGTAGCACCGCCTGGCACATCCTCATCGAAAAACACAACTTTATTTGTTTTTTGGAGCGAAGAGACAATGACGCCGTAGTTATCGAAAGGCACCAGAGTTTGTGCATCGATGAGCTCGACCGAAATACCAAATTCGGTCAATTGCTGCACAGCATCTTCGGCAATGCGCACACATGAGCCGTATGTGACTAAAGTAATATCGCTGCCCTGTTGCAAAATCTCAGGTTTTCCGAGTGGCACAGTGAATTCTCCAATATTTTCAGGTCGTTGTTCACGAATACGATAGGCATTCAATGGTTCGATAATAATTCCTGGGTCGTCGCTCTGCAACATGGTGTTGTAAAAGCCAGCAGCTTGGGTCATGTTGCGGGGAACCATCACATAAATGCCTCGAACAGAATTAATGACCATACTGAGCGCGCTACCACTATGCCAAACACCTTCAAGACGATGACCACGGGTGGAAATAATAAGTGGAGCTTTTTGGCGGCCTAATGTGCGCCAACGCAAATTGGCCAAATCGTCTGCGAGAGTTTGCAAACCATAAAGCAAATAATCGAAATACTGCATTTCAGCAACTGGTCTGAGCCCCCGTAAAGCAAGGCCAATGGCTTGTCCAACAATGGTTGCTTCGCGAATTCCGGTATCCCAAACACGATTTTCGCCATATTTCTGTTGCAGTCCTTCCCAAGTTTGGTTCACGCCGCCAATTTTGCCTACATCTTCGCCGAAGGCAACCATATCGGGGAATTTTGCGAGTAAATAATCAAAATTGTTGCGAAGAATCTCACGACCGGGCACCATCACTTTTTCGATTCCAAAAACAGGCTTCACTTCAGGCACAAGAATGGCCGCATGAACGGTTTCGCTGTACAAATGAGAGCTGTAGAGCTTTTGCCCCACCGCTTCCTGTTTGACCAACCATTCGCCGACACTTTTCTTGAGCGACTTTTCGGGCGAACAAGTATTGCAAAAATAGCGCAACACCCGTTTTGCTGTCGAAATAACATCTTTGCGATCGGGCTCGGCTACTTTGACCAATTC
>DYON01000245.1 GCA_020720525.1 Acetofilamentum sp. | reverse complement strand
TCTCTACACTTTTTAATTTTTTTCGCGCACATCCAAATGCGCTATTGAGCTTGATCCCCTACGGGGAAGTGGAAACTATTTACCAAGACACCTTACTCTTTTTCATTGAATTAGTTATTCCCATAACAAACCTTGAAATCATCCAGAATCATTTGCTCCAGTTTTCTGCTGCAATAGGTCAAGCAAGGGCCATTGTACCGAGAAGGATTCAGCCCAAAATAAGAAACGCTACTTTCACTATCGTATATTTTTTCAATCAAAAAGCCATGTACATTAAACTCCGTGTTGTACAACCTAATCTTAACAGCCCACACAGTTTGCGGATGATTCCAATTGAAATCCTCCTGTGCGCTCAGCTCCTTGGAGTATTCTTTGATGCGTTTTCTGTTTTGAATAAGAATGCCAGCCCCACGGAAGATAGAATCTTCGTCTTGTACAACCGTAATTTCTATTTTAGGAATGGAGTCTGGATTCAGCCCTTTTAGTATCGAGAAATCTTTCACAATAGAAGCCTTTCTAATCAAGCCAATTGAAACCAACCCCAAAAACAAGGTTATTACAATCAGAAATGTCCAAAAGGAAAACTTCGAAGAGCCCGATGAAAACTTCGCGTACTTTTTACTTAGGAGCTTTGCACCCTTGAAGTACAAGAAGTAAAATGCAATAATTGCAATAAATCCGAAAAGTATTAGCAATAATTTTGTCATATCAATAGTGACACAATTCAAAATTAATCATTTTCTTCTTTAATCCGTCAGTTATTGGCAGAATATGTTTTCATATCTTCTATAAGCAAATTCTCAACATCATCATTTCTAAACCTCAATGAATATTTGTGGTTTTTTTCTGCAATACCCGAATAAGTTATTAATGTTCCTGAATTATTCGTTTTTGCAATTTCAAAAACATGCGTTCTCCAATCATTATCAACAAAAACAAGTTTTACTTTCCAGATTGTTTGAGGGTGATTTCCTATAAAAATATGTCTCTCGGAGAGAACATTATGATACTTCTTAATTCGATTTTTGTCAGTAATTTTCAAATCATAAGAAGGAAAAGGGTAGCTCGTATAATTTGAGTAGCAAAAAATTTCTACATAGTTGTAATTGTCTTCGTTCATGTGTTTGAATTTGTTAAAATCAGAAACAACAAATTCTCTCATTATCGCAACAACAAGCAATATTGCAAAAACCAACGAAATCAAAATTGAAATAACCCTAAACCTAATTGGGTTGCTTCTATTATTAGCCTCTTTGAATCCGCTTAATATTTGAATACCAGTTTTCTTTGCAACAATGATAATTGCAATAATAAAGATGATTATTAAGAGAAGAATTGTCATGGGGTACACATTAAAAAATCATTCTTGAATGTTTGACATTGATTAGGTAACAAAAAACCGTTTTTTCATTTAAGTCGCGATAAATCGCGCCTCTACACGGCCTACGTTTTCAATGCCAAACAAAAAGCCACTTCACGCCTTTGTACAGTCCAATGAATACATAGCCTAGAATTCCAGGCTGAGTTCTTTCGGTAAGCGAAACATTAATAAGCGAATATTCTACTTGCTGGTTGTAGTTGTTCAGTTGCATTTCGAGCAAATCGATTTCCTTGTTCAATCGTTCGAGTTCTTTTTCTACCTCGAGAGCAGCTTTCACATCTTCGGCCTTTGCAAGCAATTCGAGATAGCGAGCTCTAGCTTTGTATGCGTTGTCGCGCCGAATTGTTAGATTGTTGTATTCCATCGAAATATCGGTTCCATACACGTTTTTTGAGGTTACCTTACCAAGACTTTGCAAATCGAGCATCGCCTTGTCGAGGTTTTCAGATTTAACACGAATGGATGTGTAGCTATTGCTTACCGAAACCACATAGCCTTCGTACTTTTTTGCGGTGGCAACAATAACTGCATTTGCCGAATCGATATTTCGAACAGTAACATCGAGCCTCGCGTTGTAAATAATCATTTGTTCGGCTTTGAATGTTTGCTCAGAATTGTTGGATGCAACATTGGTTTCTCCACCAGTAGCATCGCCGTATTGTGCAGGCATACCACCTGCGATTGTTGCAACATCGGAGCGGCTGCCTACATATTCGTAAGAGTGCCCAGATGTGCGATAACCCTTATTCGAAGTGCTGCACGATGACAAAACCAGTATTGCAGCAAAAATCGGGAACATTGTTTTCATATGCATTTTTGATGCAATATACAATAATATAAGAAGATAAAATAGGTCTGCTAAAAAACAGACCACTACATTTTAAACACAAAAAAACTCCGAAAAATCGGAGTTTACGGAAAGTTTTATTTTTTCTACTGTCCTTCGCCTTGAATAGGAGCAGCAGGAGTTTGAATTGGCTGATAGCCACTTTCTTCAATAATTTTCTTCACTCTGCTTTCGTCGGTGGTGGTTTGACCCTTTGGAATAGCAAAAATGGAAACCAAACTCAATCCAAGAATAACAATGGCCATTGTCCAAGTGCTTTTCTCAAGGAAATCGGCAGTTTGACGAACACCCATAAACTGGTTGCTCGATTGCATACCTGTAACAAGTCCGCCACCTTTCGAGTTTTGAACCAATACAATGAGTCCGAGAAGGACACAGACAATAATCATGATAACAATCAAAAAAACGTAGAAGCCCATTGTGCTGATATTTAAAGTTTTACAATTTCTTTTTCAAGTCTTCAATCAGGGGTGCAAAGTAACTACTTTTTTTCGGATTAGCCAAAAGTAATTTTTCATAAATAGTTATCGATTTCTGAAAAAGTCCTTGTTTGATATAAACTTGGGCTAGTGTTTCGGAAACTACTTCATAATTCTCTTGTGTGCTTTTTTCAGCCAAATTGCGCTTATCGGGCTGTTTGCTCCTGTCGATTCGAATGCTGGGTTCCTCTTGAATAAACTTTTCGATTATTTCGTCAACTGGAGGTCGATCCTTGTTTCCACTAAGCTCGGCCAACCGTTGCTGCAAAATTTTCAAAAGATCCGATTCTTCCCCAGCAGGCTTTGAATCTTCGCCAGATATGTTTTCGTTTGTTTCCATATTTGCAATCTTGTTGGGTTCGATTTCCTCTAATAGCTCATGCCTTTCTGCTACATGTTCATCTATGATAGCTTCGGAACGAGTCGTTTTTGCTTCGGGATTGAGATGCAAAAACAGTTTGTAGCGGTTCGAAACCTTAAATCCCGTTGCACGGAGAAGAGTTTCGAAAGCATTGGCGTCGGTGTTTTTTAATTCCTTGAGCGACTCAATATTGTAATGAGGTGAAAAAGGATACTTTTGCAGCATTTCGTGCAGATTTCCACCCAATTCTATTTTCTGTTCGGTTGATTGTGTCATTACTGTTTTTCTTTACCAATTTACCAATGCTTTGTTGAAAATATCGTCAACCAATTCTTCGCAAATAGTTTCGATGAGTCCATCTTCAATTGCAGCAAGATTTAAACTACTCGAATACTGTTGATAACGCGTAAATCGAGCTTCGAAGTTTTTCGATTCGTCGCTTTTGTTGTAATAACGAACATTGATGGTAACTGTAAGCTGCGTCAATTGAGCGGTTGCGTCGCCCTGAATAGCAACAGGTTGCAATGTGTATCCAGTTATTTCGCCTTCAAAAGCTAAATCGCCACCCGAATTTACCATTACAAGACTGGCTTGTCCTACAATTTTATCTTGAAGCTTTTCGGTGAGCGTTCGGCTCAGATTCGGATTCACAAGCGAAGCATTGTTTTCGAAATAGGTGACCGAAAACGTTTTGGCATCGGCAGGAATAGAAGCCCCTGTGAAGGTAAAGCGAATACACGACGAAAGCAACAATCCCGTCAAAAGCAACAAACTGGCAAAGCTCAATTTACTCATTGATATCGTATTCCTTAATTTTTCGATAGAGTGTGCGTTC
>DYON01000244.1 GCA_020720525.1 Acetofilamentum sp. | reverse complement strand
CCCAACCGTGTCATTTATCATTTCCAAATCAATTTCGGGTTGTTTTTTAATTCTTAATTTTGTATTTAGATATCATTGCTAATTTGTTGGAGATTTAACCATGAAACATTATTGCGATTTTTTAATTATTGGTAGCGGAATTGCTGGTTTGTCGTATGCGCTCAAAGTTGCGCCACATGGCAGGGTGATTATTCTCACCAAGTCCAATCTCGACGAAACTGCAACACATTATGCACAGGGCGGAATTGCTGCCGTAATGTACGACCCCGATTCGTACGAAAAACATATTCACGACACCATCATTGCTGGTGCTGGATTAAATAACGAAAAAGTGGTACGCTTCACTATCGAAGAGAGCACAGAACGCATCAAAGATCTTATCGAAATGGGAGCCATGTTCGACCGTAACATAGAAGGCGACTTCGATTTGGCTCGCGAAGGTGGTCATAGCGAAAAGCGCATTTTTCATCACAAAGACCAAACGGGTGCCGAAATACAACGGGCTCTTACACTGCAAATTCGCGAACACCCCAATATTACTGTTCTCGAAAACTATTTTGCAATCGAAATCATTACACAGCACCATTTGGGTGTTGAAATCACACGCCGATCGCCCAATATTACTTGCTACGGAGCTTATGTACTCAATCCCAACACTGGGAAAGTAGATACATTTATTTCGAAACTAACGCTTATCGCAACTGGTGGAAGTGGAACTGTTTATGGCAGCACTACCAATCCGGTCGTTGCCACTGGCGATGGTGTATCCATAGTCTATCGTGCCAAAGGCGAAGTCGAAAACATGGAATTTGTTCAATTTCACCCAACTTCGTTGTATTCGCCAGGCGAAACGCCAGCTTTTCTTATTACAGAGGCTATACGTGGCGCAGGTGCAATTCTTAAAACCATCAAAGGTGAAGAATTTATGCAAAAATACGACGAGCGTGCTTCGTTGGCTCCGCGCGACATTGTTGCACGTGCAATCGACAGCGAAATGAAACTAAGTGGTTCAGATCATGTTTTTCTCGATGCGCGACATTTGGGGAAAGAGAAATTGCTCAATCACTTCCCAACCATTTATGCTCATTGCTTAAGTAAAGGTATTGACATTTTACGCGATATGATTCCAGTGGTTCCTGCAGCTCACTATCAGTGCGGTGGAATAAAAATTGACGAATTTGGTCGAAACAATATTGGGAATCTGTACGCTACTGGTGAAGTTGCTTGCTCTGGATTGCATGGGGCAAACCGCTTGGCGTCGAATTCGCTCCTCGAAGCTGCTGTGTTCAGCCATCGTGCTGCAATGCACGCAATTCAAGCTGTTCATGGCGTAGAACAAAATATAAATATTCCAGAATGGGACTCGGAAGGCACTGTGCTGAACGAAGAAATGGTGCTTATCACCCAAACTCTTAGAGAACTCAATTCTATTATGAGTAGTTATGTGGGCATTGTGCGGTCGAACCTGCGCCTCCATCGTGCATTTACGCGATTGAATATTCTGTACGACGAAACTGAGGAGTTGTTCAAACGCTCGGTGGTTACGAAAGAAATTTGTGAGCTCCGCAACATGATAAACGTTGGCTATCTCATTATCCGAATGGCGCAAGACCGAAAAGAAAGCCGCGGCTTGCACTATTCGCTCGACTATCCACCTGTAAAATAGATGGACGCGGACTCGCCTGCCAGACGGGCAGATTGACGCTGATAACAACTTCCTATAACGCGGATTTGCGCCGATAAACGCGGATAATTTAATTATTAGACGCAGATTGAACGCTGATAAAACAAGAAAATAACGATGAGATTTTAATGAAACAATTCACCCATTACACCCAACCCGACTCCCGCTATTGTGTACCCACCCGCTTGCGTATGGTGGCAAAGCATTATGGGCGGAATTACTCGCTGGCGAATTTGTGGGATAAAACGATAAAATCAATTATTAAAACCAACAATTAATATTGCCTTAACGTAAATACCATAGAAATATAATTTTCCATTCACAAAGTGGTAATACAAAGTAGAGACTTTTACACCACAATTCAGTTGCTATGAAATACCTTATATAATTGTTCATTTTTCTGACAACCTTTCGGGTTGCAGTATCACAAACCAGCTATCAAAATAGCGAGAACCATGGGCAAGGCACTATGGATGTTAAAGGTACTGTGATTGATGCCAAAACCAATGAGCCAATTATTGGCGCAAACGTTATTATCAAAGGGACTTTGCGCGGATCGACAACCGATCTCGACGGCAACTTCATGTTGGAATCGGTTCCAAAAGGCAATCTTACTGTTACGGTAAGCTATGTTTCGTACAAGCCTTATGAGCAAACATTCTTTATTTCGGACGAGAAAGACATTTCGCTAAAAATAGCCTTGGAACAAGACATTGTACAAATAAAAGCAGTTAATGTTGTTGGTTCGAAAATAACCGACACAGATATTTCGATGATGCAAACCATCAAATCGAGCAATTTGGTTGTGAATGGAGTTCCTTCGCAAATGATCAAAAAGACACAAGACCGCGATGCAGGCGAAGTGGTAAAACGTATTCCAGGCATTACCATTCAAGACGGACGCTTCATTGTTATTCGAGGCTTAAACGAGCGCTACAACAGCGTTTGGCTCAACAACTTGCCGGCACCAAGCTCCGAAGCCGACGTAAGGGCTTTCTCGTTCGATTTTATTCCAGCATCGATGATAGACAACATTGTGGTTTACAAAACTTTTTCGCCCGAGCTTCCTGGCGATTTTGCTGGCGGATTGGTTCAGATTTCAACCATTATCAATCCAGAAAAAAACTTTTTACAAGTATCTTATTCCAACTCGTATTCCGAAGGTTCTACCTTTCAAGAGCATAAGCTTTATCCTATTTCGGCAGGCGGCTTGTGGAACAACACATCCGACCTCAATTTGGCCAGCAATTTTCCAACAAGCATTTCGGCCATTCCTTCTACTGAAGCCGGGAAAGACGAAAAAACAATTATTGGTCAATCGATGAATAAAATTTGGTCGCCACAAAGCATGGTAGCTCCAACCGATCAGCGTCTTTCGGTTGCTGGAGCGTGGCACAAAGATTTAGGAAAATTTAGAATTGCAAACTACACACAGCTCAACTACGGAACCACATTCAACCAAGACATTATTTATCGCGCTTCGTACAACAGCTACGACGAAGCACAGGGCCACCCCGACACCAGTTATTATTTCAACGATGTTCAATACAACAATTCGGTAAAAACAGGAGCCATGATGAATTGGGCTCTTATGAAAGGTAAGAGTAAAATTGAATTTCGCAATATTTTCAACAATATTTCCACCAATAGAGTAACTAACCGCGACGGACGCGATTTTTATGGTGGCATTACCCTCCGCGGACTCGAAATGACAGCCAAAACCCGCAACATGTATTCGGGACAGCTCAGCGGATCGCATTCGGTTGGAAAAAACGAATCGCAAATTAAATGGTTTGCTGGCTATTCGGCTTCGAATCAGAATATGCCCGACAACAAACGTCTTACATGGGTAAAAAACGACCAAGAAGATAGTCCCTACTACGAACAATATGGTCTCAACTTCTCGTTTTCGGCCAACTCCAATCTTTCGGGTCGAATTTTTCACACCATGAGCGAACAAATTGTGAATGCTGGTTCCGATTTCAGCTCGAAAATTAAAATCAAATCAACCACCATTGAATACAAAACCGGATTTTTTCTCGAAAACAGAAGTCGCGATTTTAGCGCACGAAATCTTGGTTACAAAATAGCGCGCACTTCGCTATTCGATTGGACATTGCCCTACGAAACGGTAGAAACAGTTTTTAGCAACGACTACATCAATACCACCGACGGTATCATGATAGACGAGCAAACCAATCCTTCCGACTCGTACAATT
>DYON01000010.1 GCA_020720525.1 Acetofilamentum sp. | reverse complement strand
GGTGGGCTTTTCGCTGAGATGAGGAGAGAGAGCTGAAGGAAATCATGGGGCAAAGGAAACATATATATTAAACTATAGGCTAAAATTTAAAATTACGAGTTATTATAAACATTTTCTGATTGTCAATCCTTCACCCAACCCAACCAACCATATCTTCTACAAGTTTCTCCTATCGTCTTTAAAATTCTTTCGGCTCACTATGTTAATCTTCTCTCCTAAAATTTAGCTTTTAATTGCTGCATCTTTTATAGAAAAACTCCGTTTTCTAATAAACGCTCAAACTACTTCAAATCGAACAAAATTGTAATTGCTTAAATTCCTACCTTTGCATTCGTTTTACAATTATATATGGCAACGCTGAGAAAAAAACAACGCTCTTTTCTGGGTCGATTTTGGCGATTTTTGCTGAAATTGACCGTCATTTTCTTTGTTTCAACCATAGGAACAACCTTTATATATCGTTGGGTCAACCCGCCAATCACTCCGTTAATGGTTATTCGATTGTTCGAGCAGAAATCGGACGGAATAGAATTGAAAATGAAATACGACTGGGTCGATATAGATTCGATAAGTCCATATATGTGGCAAGGTGTTATTGCTGGCGAAGACGGGTACTTTCTTTATCACAATGGCTTCGACTGGGATGCTATCGAGAATGCAAAGGAATACAACAAAACACATAAAATAAAACGAGGTGCAAGTACTATTTCGCAGCAAACAGCTAAAAATGTTTTTCTTTGGCCCGACCGAACTTGGGTTCGTAAAGGGTTGGAAGTCTATTTTACGTTTCTAATCGAGACTTTCTGGAGCAAAGAGCGCATCATGGAGGTATATCTCAATGTGATTGAATATGGCGATGGCATTTATGGTGCCGAAGAAGCATCGATAGAATATTTCAATACTCATGCAAACAGACTCTCGTTCGACCAAGCTGCCTTATTGGTGGCAAGTTTACCCAATCCTCGAAAGTGGAATGTTAAAACTGGCAACCCCAATTTGTATGCGCGCAAAAATATCATCAGCCGCAACATGCTGAATATAGGACCACAAAAACTTGAAAAGCACCCATATAGTGAAGTCAGAGGAAAAAACAAATAAGGGTGATTCGGCTGTTTATGATTACCTCGAACAACTCAGGATTTCGTTCGACTACTACGAACATCCACCAGCTCCCACAGCCGAAATTGCATCGCTGTATTGGAAAGATATCGATGCAGCACATTGCAAAAATCTGTTTTTTCGCAACCACAAAGGAAATCAGCATTATCTTGTTGTATTTCACTATCAGCAAACCATTGCTATTCGCGACTTAGAAACGCGTTTGAAACAAGGAAAGCTAACCTTTGCATCGCCCGAACGCATGTGGCGATATCTGAAAATTATACCAGGAAGTGTTTCTCCTTTTGGACTCATTCACGATCATGACAATCATGTAATTGTTTTCATCGATAAAAACTTGCAAAATTTTGAACGAATCAGTTTTCATCCAAACCACAACGAAGCTTCTTTGGTGATAAATTTCTCTGATTTTCGAGATTTTCTTGAAACAGTTGGCAACAATTATTCGTTCTTGCAACTATATTGATGGTGTTTGAAGGTCTTTAAGCAAGAATTTAGAATGCAAAAGCGAAGCCTCCTTCTCGAACACTGCAAATGTTTTATGGTGCACCCATTCACCTAAATTGATATACTGAGAATCACCTATTTTCATATCGAGTGGCAAATGCCGATGTCCGAAAATGTAAATATCAGCTCGGTTTTCGATGGTTGTTTGCTGAATGTATTGAACCAAAAATTCTTTGCTATCGCCTTTGTAAATTTCCTCGCCATCGCCATTGGCAATGCGGCTTCGACGAGAAAAATAGCGAGCAATACCAAAAGCAAAATTGGGGTGCAATCGGGCAAACATCCATTGAGCAAAGCGACTCGAAAACACCATTTTAATGAATTTGTAACCACGATCGCCAGGGCCAAGTCCATCGCCATGCCCAACTTCGATGGTTTTTCCTGCAATCAAAAATCGTTGTGGTTTTCGGAACAATTTCACGCCAATTTCTTGTTCGAGATAGCCAAACATCCACATATCGTGGTTGCCTGTAAAGCAAAATATTTCGATGCCCGAATCGGACAATTCGGCAAGTTTGCCAAGAAGCCGCACATATCCGCGAGGCACAACATGCTTGTATTCGAACCAAAAGTCGAAAATATCGCCAACAAGCATCAGGTATTGGCAATCGACTTTGATGGTGTCGAGCCACTTCACAAAACTGTCTTCCACCTTTCGGCTTCCAGGAATTCCAAGGTGCAAATCGGAGGCAAAATACATCTTTTTGCCATCGACAAGCGTCAATGAGGTTGCTATTTCCGTTTTGATGGCCATTTCAAATTCTTAATACGGTCAAAGTTAACAATAAATCTGATTTTCTGTAAATAGCTGCTGGTATTTAGCTGAATGCTTTCGCGGGTGCGAGAATCGGTGAAAATTGGAAACGCAATTTCGAAATATTTTTTTACTGGCATAATTAAAATTCCTCCTTCGGTCATCAGAAAGGGTTTATTGCTATTTAATGCGTCGGGAACAATTCCGCCCGACAAATACAATCGAATTGGAAGGTCGAATGGCAACGAAATACTTGTAGATGCAGCAACGGTCCAATCCCATGTCTTTCCAAGGGCTGAAATGGTGTACATGCAGCCTGTTTCTGACAATCCTTGCTGATTGTAAAATCTTTCTTCAGAATTTCGACCAAAAAACAAGCCATCATAAAACACATCTTGCTGATAGCCAATCGAAGCTGGATTGAGGCGTGCATCAAATTGATTGATGAATTTGCTTTGCGAATATAAAAATCCACCAGCAAAAGATTTAAAGGTAAACGAACGATGCTTTGCATACAAGTTGTCGTATTCATACATTGCATATATTCTGCCGAAATTGCTCCAAAAATCGCCTTTAACAGTTACACTAAAAGGCCGCTCGGGCTTGATCCGCTCTAATCTCCATTTTGCCCTAATAGCTTTTAGCATTTTGTAGCTCTGGTTGGGCTCGTACGTCGTTCCGTTGTTTTCGTAAACGATGGTTTGGGTTCCGTTTTGATGAAATTTCAACTCAAAATGCTTTTGCGTTTCGGTCGAGTCGCTCTTATGGGTTGTACCTAACCGAAAACCAGCTTCCCATTGATAGAAGCGTAACGAAGTTCCTTCATAATCGGGCAAAAAATAGCTTTTTGCTTCCACAAAAATGCTGCTTCGTTCAATTTTTTCTTTTGAAAGAACATGGTTGATTGTCATTTTTCCACTTCCAGTCATCGATTCAAATTTCGAACTATACATCGAAAAAAGCTGATAATCGAATTTATGTTGAAGTCCAATGCAATTGGTAACCAAAATTCCGGGCATAAAACGATTGTTTTCGCTCCAAATAATTAAAGGGTACAGGAAAGTTTCTGTTCTGTTTTTCTGATCGCGAAAATGGTACAAAACGGGGTCGAAAAACCCTGTGTTTTCTTTTGGTGGACTTTGGCGAAAAGCAAGCGTGTGAGGTTGAAAAGGCGAAAGCTGCGCAAAGCATTCCGTAATTGGAAATGCAGCGAACAACAGCGATATAAAAATGATTTTAATGCGCAAAGAACAATTTGTAAATGGCATTCCCAATTTCATCAATATTGCCACTTTTTTTGGCTATTACTTGGTCGCGATCGAGTAAATAGAAAAACGGTGTTTGCTCAACGTGGTAAAGTTTTGCAATGGGAGAATCGGTATATTTCAAATCGCATACATTGTACCATTTCATGTCTTCAGCATCAATTGCGTTGGTCCACATATCTTTGTCGTAATCGAAAGAAACAGAGAATATTACAAGCCCTTTTTGTCCATAAGTTTGATTGTAATTGCGCAAAGCATTGAGCTGCCTGATGCTTTCGTCCGACCAAGAACCCCAAAAATGAAGCAATACCACTTTCCCTTTGAGGTCGGAGAGCTTTATAGTATTGTTGTTTATATCGGGCAACGAAAAATCGGGTGCAACTTTTCCAGTGTCGAGCCGGGCTTTAATTTCTTCTTCTTCTTTAATGGCGAGGCGAGTTTTATTCACTCTCATGTTTAAATGCCCAACATGCTCAAAATCGGGATATATTGCCGAAAGCGATTTGGCCAACGATTCATATAGCTCGAAATATTCAAAGGGGTCTAAAACCGGTGCTCGTCCAAAATACTGATAAAGAACAAATAAGCTTCCCAATGAATTTGGATTTTTTTTAATAAGATCGAGCACATAGTTGCGCTGGTCGGCAAAAATGCTTTTCGACAACAAATCGAGCGAATCGCGCAAGTCGAGTTTGTTTTCGCTGTATTTGTTGTTTTCCCAAATAAGGGAGAGCGTATCGAGTTTTTTGTATTGACCCCGTGTAAACTCGAGATATTTTGCCACAAGGTCAGATGCAGGCGAGCCCGAAACGGTGTACGATTCGGACAGTGCGTTGATGTCGCCACTTAGTGTAATTGTTTCGCCTGGATCGGCAATGATGGTGATGAAATTATCTTCGGACGTTGAGACTTTAAAAAATACAGGCTTTTCGGTTTTATAGCGAAGTTGAAAAGCTCCATCTTCGTCGAGCACAATCGAATCGATTCGCGCAGCCGATTCAACATGGATAACATCGAAGTAAACAACATTGGCTCGGCTATGAATGAAGCGACCTTCAAAAACAACCTCGTTGTTGCCGGCTTGTTTGTTGTTGCCGCACGACGATACAATAAGCAACAAAGCAATTGCGGTAAATATTAGAAAAAAAGGACTAAGTTGGTTTTTCATATTCATTGAAATCATTCAAATTCAAAACTAAAAGGAATCAAATCGGCAATGCTATCGAAAAGCAGCCCTTGTCCGTCTTCTCCAACAAGTATAATTTTAAAAGGGGTTTTCTGCCTTTGTGCGGTTTCGAGCATCACCTGCCGGCAAGCACCACAAGGTTTTACAATCATTTTGAGCTTTTTGCCAGGAGTACGGGCGGTTACAGCCATTGCTTCAATTTCGGTGTTGGGAAATTGCGATCCAGCATAAAACAAAGCAACTCTTTCGGCACAAAGCCCCGAAGGATAAGCCGAATTTTCCTGATTGCTTCCTTTGACAATTTCGCCATTTTTGAGCCGCAGCGATGCCCCAACATGAAATCCAGAATACGGGGCATAGGCAACTGCAGCCGCAGCGATTGCATGATTAACCAGCACCAAATCGTTGGGTTGAAGCTCTTCGACCTTTTCGAACGATTGGTAAGCAATATGTAATTCATTCTTTTTCATTTTTCCGCCTCTTTTTTAGTACCCGGAAACATCAAAAGCAAAAAGCTATTTAAAAGCGCATAAAAAGTCACTCCTACTTGAGTTTCGAGAGTGTCTTCGTTGAGCATCGACAACAAAAATATGAAAATAAATCCTGAATAGAGTCGAATGTCGGGAATTTTCTTTAAAACAAAAGGCGAAAGCAGCACATAAATGAAAATAAGAAGCCCAAAAAGGCCAAATGCAACAGCAATGGAAAGAAACTGATTGTGAGCCCTCAAACGGTATTCGGGTTTCAGCTTGCTTTGCATTATTTCGTATTCACTTTTAAATGCATTTGAAATATCGCCAGTGCCAATTCCAAATAATGGATACTTCTTAATAATTCGAATGGACGCTTTCCAATATTCTAAACGTTGGGTCAATGAATGACCACTTGGATCGTTATTTTCGCGATAAACACTTATCTCCCAAAGGAAACGATAAATACGGTCGCGAAATGGGTCGAATTGTGGCTGTAAATAATTGGTGTAACCTTGCTCAATATTATTTATATCGATATCGCTCAACGAAAAAACTCCAACACTATCTTTTCTTAATCCTTTTGACGATAGATAGCGCATTAAAACATTCATTTCATCGTATTCTGAGCTATCAAGTTTCTGACTGCTTCTCTTGTTCCATGCCGAAATCATTTCTTGCTCGGCAATGTATACATAAATTGCATTGCCATTTTCAGACAAATTGATTTTGTTGTCGTAAACATAATAACTTCCCTGAGCCGACCGTTTATCAAGTTTCGAATTATCAATGGTTTCGCTATTTGGGAAACAATTTCTTTTGACATTTAAAAAACCCCAAATCGATAATGCTGAAATGAATAGGGGAATTATGATTACAATAATTCGAATCCAATTTCTGGTTATTTTTTTCCACATTAAAATTGGAATAAAAAACAACATCAAAAAGAAAACAATGTATCCCGTAAACGATTCGAGCTTGAACAAAAACAACAACAACAATGCAATTGCAGGCACCGAAGCAATTTTAATAACTCTACTGCTTTGTCCTCTGAAATAAATGATAAAAAATACAGCAAGACAAACCAACAGTGAAAATCGAATATGGCTTTGACCATAGGCAATAGCTGTTCCTGAATTTGGCTCTAAAAGATGAAAAAATGCAGTGAGAATCGGAAGCAACAAAACCAAAGCTGCAAAAAACAACATTAATTTTCGTGCAATATCTAATTTGAGTGTTCCAGCAGCAAAAAACAAGATGGGGAAAAACAATATTGGAACTTTGTTTTTTAAGTCTTTTGCAGCATAACCCATATCGTCGGTCCAAAGCAAGCCAATGGCATGAAGAGCAAACAGTGCTATAAGGCTAAGAACCAGTGGCGACGAAAAAGAATTTAGCAAGCGTTTGCGCGAATTTCTATCGGTAAGAACTGCAATAAGAAGCAAAAACTCAGCAACTGTAAGAAACCATTTCGAAAAAACCAGACCAAAAAAAAGCAACCCAATCACAATTGGATATTTGAATTGCTGATATGTTGCCTCGGCTGATTTCATGAACTATTCTCCTGAAAGAATTCTTTTGTATTCTTGCTGATCGATAAGAATTTCAACAGCCTTCTTTACGTCTTTGTCGTATTTCATATTGTATAAAATACGTCCTTTTTGGTAATAATAGCGCGAAACAATCTCGTTTGCTAACACCTGTTTTATTTCTTCGCGAAACAGTTGCAGGTCTTGCTGTTTGTTGTGGCTAATTTTTGCTTGCAGTTTATTTATTTCGTCGAGGGAAATATCGTAGTACTTATCGTCTTTCATAGACGAAATAAGCTCTTCAAGTTTACGCTCGCTGGCTGTTTTGTAGCCGTATTCTTTTCCATCGAGATAGGCAATAAATTCGTTGTAATCTGCATCTGAAAGTTCAAATGTTTCTGGGCTTGCAATTTTGGGATGTTTAAGCACGTATTCGGTGGCAAAATTGAAGATGTGGTTTTTGAGCAACAAACTAATTGTAATATCACTTAGGCTATCGGCGACCACTTTCACATCGGGCAAAATACCTCCTGCATCGTAAACAACGCGTCCGTTTTTGGTTGTAAAGCGCTGCTTGGTCGAGTCGTTGTAATGAACAGCTTTTCCATTTACTTTTTTTGAATAATCAATTGCTTGAATGCATCGGCCGCTTGGAATATAGTATTTTGCAACGGTTACCTTCAGGCTGGTGTTGTACGAAAGAGGAATTACATTCTGTACCAGTCCTTTCCCGTACGATTTCTCGCCAACAATAACTCCACGATCCACATCTTGAATAAAACCAGCCACAATTTCGCTTGCCGATGCGCTGTATCCGTTTATCAAAACAACCAATCGGATGCTTTTATCAACCGCATTGTTGAGCGTTTTGTAGGTTTTGTTGCTATCGCTCAATTTTCCTTTGGTCAATACAACGGTGGTTCCTTTGTCAACAAAAATATTGGCAATATTTACAGCTTCCGAAAGCAATCCTCCTCCATTTCCTCGCAAATCGAGTATAATACCATCCATGTTTGGGCTTTCCGATTTGAGCTTATCAAACGCGTTTTTCACTTCATTTCCCGAATTCATGGTAAAACTGTTGAGCTTAATGTAGCCAACTTTGGGATCGACCATCCCTGACCAAGGAATATCGCTTACTTTAATTTCTTTGCGCTCGATGCTAAAATTGATGTTTTTGTCTGCTGCAGGTCGTTTAATGACCAATTCAACCATGCTTCCTGGTTGACCTTTCAACAAATCGCTTACTTCGCTAACGGTTTTTCCACTTACAGGTTTCCCATTTATTTCAACAATGATGTCTCCAGCTCTGAGACCATTTGTTTGAGCTGGAAATCCCTCGTATGGTTCTGTAATTACAATAAAATCGCTTTGTTGTTGAATAAGCGATCCAATGCCTCCATATTGACCTGTTGTCATAAATCGAAAATCTTCGATATCGGCTTCCGAAATGTAAACCGTGTATGGGTCGAGCGATTTGAGCATCTCGTCGATAGCGGTTTTCATAAGCTCGCCAGGTTGCAATTCGTCAACATAATTTTGGTTGAGCTCGCGATAGAGAGTTGCAAAAATGTCGAGATTTTTCGATATTTCGAAATCGCTGTTTGTTGACGATGTAAACATCAGTCCCACAAACAAAATAATAGGAATAAAAAGCTTACTTATTAGATTTTTCATTCTTTTTGTGCTTTTTGTGTTTTTTAAACGGATATTCGGGAACAGGGTCGTAGCCACTTCCTCCCCATGGATTGCAACTTACCACACGTTTTATGGTAAGCCAACCGCCTCGTAGTGCTCCATGCTTGCGGAGAGCCTCGACACCATAAGCCGAACACGTTGGTGTGTAGCGGCACGACGAAGGAAGCAGCGGCGAAATAATGCGCTGATAAATTCTTATAAGCAAAACGAAAATACTAGCTATTGGTCTCTTCATGGTGCTTTATTAAACGATGAATCAGCTTTTTTATTTTGGTTTCAATTGTTTTATACGATTCGATGGTTGTAGCTTGATAGTAGAGACCAATAAACATGGTTTTCTTTTGTGGTTTAACACTATTTCTCAAATCACCACAATTCAATCGCCATGCTTCGCGCATTCTGCGGCGAATTTTGTTGCGCTCCACAGCCCCTTTTATTTTTCGCTTTGGAACACCAAAAAGAACTTGAAATCCGCCCACAGAAGCATCCTTTTCAAGTACTTTGCACAGAAATGGATACTCAAAAAAAACAATTCCCTCATTATACAACAATGCAGGAATTGTTATATCTTTAATTCGTTCCTTTTTGGGTAAGGAAAATAATTTCACTATAATGCTACTTTTTTTTCTTCGAGGCTCTGATGAACTCATCAATTGCCATTATCATACTCGGAGCGGTAAGTGTTGGCGCAGCAACATCAACTCTAAGTTTTGCCGTTTCGGCAGCCTGCGATGTGGTTTTGCCATACACTGCAATAATTTGTTCGCCTTGCGAATAATTGGGAAAATTATTCATGAGCGATTGAATACCATGTGGGCTAAAAAATGCCAACAAGTCGTACGACATTAAATCTAAGTCCTTTAAATTGGCACTCTCGTTTTTATAAATTACTGCTTTCTCTAAATTGACGTTGTTTTCGGTTAGAAGATTGTACAATTCCTCGTTTGGAGTATCGTTGCAAGGCAACACAAGCTTTTCATCTTTGTGCTTTTTCAGCAAAGGCAGCAAACTAGGGTAGGAAGAATCGCCATAAAATATTTTGCGCTTCCGAAACTGAATGTACTTCTGAAGATAAAATGCGATTTGGTCGGAAGTGCAGAAATACTTCATGTTTTCCGATATTTCAACACGAAGCTCTTTGGCTAAACTAAAGTAGGAATCGACTGCATTTCGGCTCGTGAATATAATACCTGTAAATTCGGTCAAATTGATTCTCGACTGTCTGAATTCGGCTGAAGAAAGACTAACCACTGCAAAAAACTTCCTAAAATCAACCTTCACATTGTGCTTCAAAATTAGTTCCCCGTATGGCGATTTTTCAATGTCTGCGGGTTGAGGTTGTGAGATAAGAATCGATTTAATTTTCACCACGTCAGGTTGTTTTTGGAGGTTTAACAATCGAATATCTGCGCAGAGATTAGTTTTAACACAATTAACACTGGCACAATTTCGACGGTACAAAAGTACAAAATAAAATACAGCAGACCATATTCTCGTTCAGAAATTCCGTGATAAAAAGATTGAATAGTTTGATATATGAATAACAAAATAATAATTGATGCCGCAATATTTAGCATAAGAAACGACAATGGTCCATACGCAGAAACAAGCAGCATAGGCGATAACACAATAGCAATCACTGTTTTAAAATAATAATCGCGATACAAATATTGAACGCTGCTTTCTTTGTTGTGAAATAAAATCCCCACATATTGAATAACGATGTATCTAAACAAAAAATACCCTGTTAGAGCGGCAAAAATAATCGCAAATAATATAAAATGCTCTTCGTTTCTATTTTTAAAAGAATGATTTAGATACAACCATACCGTCAACGACATCAATAGCAGCGAGTTGAAATATATTAGGTAGGTAGAAAAATGATTGGATAAGCTGTATGTTCTAATAAATATGGAAGAATGCCTATTGGTGAATGCAGCTTTAAAAGCCCCTTGAATTCGAGAAAACGACGATTTGAAAATCCACAACGAAATAATGACTGGCACAATGAGAAGTAAAAAATAGGTAAATGAATGCAAATCAACTTTGCTGATTGGCTCTGTTGGTTTTTTTTGAATTGTTTCGCTAAAAAACCTTCCATTAACACTGTAGTTGCGACTTTTTACTTGATAAATAATTGCCGAATCGTTCAATTGGTGGTTTATAGCCGAAAAAGTAGCCGGCACTTCATCGCTGCATTTGCCAATGCGAAGAAGCAAAGACGATGTGTCTTCGATAGAAAAGGGTTTCAACGATTGATTTTGGGGAAGCACGTCCTTTGTTTTTCAATGCAAAGTTACATTTATTTAAAATGAGTCTTTTGAAAAAATTGCATGATTGGGTGCATTTTCTTCCGCGAAAATTTTCATTAAATCAAAAAATACTATACTTTTACGCAAAACTTTTTTTCTCATATAAACTTTAATTCTAGAATGAAAATACTTGTCTTGAATTGTGGTAGTTCATCCATTAAGTATCAGTTGTTTGACATGGCAAACAACGAAGAAGTACTGGCAAAAGGATTGCTCGAACGTATCGGAATCGAAAACAGCGTGCTCAAACATCGTTCCTGCGAGAAAGATCCTTTCAACGAAACACGTAACGTGCCCGACCACACCGTTGGGATTGAATGGATTGTTAATGTTTTGCTCGATCCTGTTTTGGGGGTTCTTAAAGATAAAAGCGAAATTAATGCAGCAGGTCATCGCGTGGCTCATGGTGGCGAAAATTTCAAAGGAAGTGCATTTATCACTTCGGCAGTAAAAGCCGATATTGAGCGCCTAATTGAGCTTGCACCTCTTCACAACCCAGCCAACCTCAAAGGAATCGAGGCTATCGAAAAACTTCTGCCAGGTTTGCCGCAAGTTGCCGTTTTCGACACATCGTTTCACCAATCAATGCCCGAACACTCATTTTTATATGCTCTTCCGTACGAAATGTATTCCGAAGACAAAATTCGCCGCTACGGTTTTCATGGCACCAGCCATAAATTTGTTGCCGAAAAAGCTGCGAATTTTTTAGGATTAAATTGGCTCGACCTTAAAATTATTACCTGTCATCTCGGAAATGGTTCGTCTATTGCCGCTATCGATCATGGAAAATCTATCGATACCAGCATGGGCTACACCCCAGTTGAAGGCTTGGTGATGGGAACTCGCGTCGGCGACCTCGACCTTGGCGCAATGCTGTCAATTATGGAGCGCAACCACATGACTACTGCCGACGCCAACAACCTCATTAATAAAAAAAGTGGTTTACTGGGAATTTCGGGAGTATCGAGCGATATGCGCGATATAGAAGATGCAGCCGAAGCAGGAAATCACCGTGCAAAAATGTCGCTCGAAGTGTTTGCTTACCGTGTAAAAAAATACATTGGGGCTTACACTGCTGCGCTGAATGGCCTCGATTTGCTTATTTTTACTGGAGGAATTGGCGAAAATGGCTGTTTGCCTCGCAAAATGATTTGTGCCAATATGGAATATTTTGGAATTGATTTCGACATAGAAAAAAACAAAGGACTGCGCGGAACCGATGCAATCATTTCAAAAGACAACTCGAAGGTGAAAGTTCTTACTATCACTACCAACGAAGAACTCGTTATTGCTCGTGATACATTTAAAATTGTTTCGTAGTTTTATCTCTAAAATTAAAGTCGGAGACAAAGTTAAATATAATGATGATTTAACTTTGTCGTCCTTTTACACCCTTACTCTTGGCTAACGATTCCCATTAGCTGGCTCGTTAGGTACTTTAGTTTTTTAGATATGTGGTATGCGTAGCGCATATAAAAAAGCCGGCTCGAGGCCGGCTTAGGAAAAAGAGTTTTCGTTATTTAATTTCCCAAGTGTCTCCGCTGTTGAGCAGGTCGTCCATACATTTAATCGGGCTCGATTCTTTTACGGTTCTAATTTGCTCTTCCATTAAATCGTCGTAAGTGGGAAACGATGCTGCGCGAATAACTCCAACAGCAACAGGATATTCCAATTTAGCCAACATAAGATGAATGCCAGGATCGACATCGTTTGCATCGTGAACAAGAATGTCTTCTTCTGTGATGCCATTTTCGCCCAAAGTAACAACTTCGAGTTTGTAGCCATTCAGATGAATCCCCTTGTTTTTCTCTTTCCCGAAAATCATGCGTTCACCATTTTTTAGATGAAGCTGCATATCGTCGCGCACATCTTTGGCCGAAATTTGTTCGTGAACTTTATCGTTGAAAATAACGCAATTCTGAAGAATTTCAACAATCGAAGTTCCATCGTGCTTTGCAGCTTCGAACATCACTTCGGTCATCATGGCTTGATTGTTATCAATAACTCGGGCAAAAAATGTTCCCTGAGCACCAATAACCAATTCCCCAACAGAAAATGGATGCTCGATGGTTCCATAAGGAGATGTTTTTGTTTTTGCGCCTAATGGACTTGTTGGCGAGTATTGCCCTTTGGTGAGACCATAAATCTGATTGTTGAAAAGCATCACATTCACATCAATATTACGACGAATAAGATGAATAAAGTGGTTTCCTCCAATAGCCATAGAATCGCCATCTCCAGTTGTGATCCAAACGCTAAGACTAGGATTGGCAATTTTTACGCCCGATGCAATGGAATGTGCACGACCATGAATTCCATGAAATCCATAGGTGTTCATGTAATAAGGAAAACGCGACGAGCATCCAATGCCCGAAATAATCACATAATTTTCCTTTTTATACCCAATTTCGGGAAAAACTTTGGCAACCGAATTTAGAATGCTGTGGTTTCCGCAACCGGGACACCATTTTACCATTTGATCGCTGACAAAATCTTCCTTAGTCAGCTGCACAGCCGACTTTTCTATGCTGTTTCTGATAACGCCCATCATAATATTAACCTTTCAAAATTTGATTAAACTTATCGACCAATTCCACCACAGTAAAGGGTTGTCCCTGATACTTATTGTATTGCAAATAAGGTATTTCGGGAAAGTTTATCCTCAAATAAGCTACAAATTGACCCATATTGAGTTCACAAACAAGAATTTTCTTAAATGAAGATAAAAGCTCTTTGGTATTCGTTGGAAGCGGATTGATATAGCGAAAGTGCGCATGAGCCAAACGTAATCCTTGTTGGTTGGCTTCTTCTACAGCACCTTGTACTTGACCTTTGGTTCCACCCCAGCTTACAACAAGCATGTCGGCATCGGCTGAGCCAATAAATTCCTGAAGAGGAAGTTTGTTGGCAATACGCTGCACTTTTTCATGACGAAGATTCATCATTTTCTCATGATTGAAAGGGTCGGTACTTACTTCGCCATAAACATCAGATTTTTCCAAACCTCCAACTCGATGACGCAGTCCTTCAGTACCAGGAACAGCCCATTCACGCGCTAGGGTTTCAGGATCGCGGCTGTAAGGCAGAAATTTACCTTCACTGTCATTGCGTGCTTTTGCAATACGAGGCTTGATTTCAGGCATTTCCGACATTTTTGGAATTTCCATCACCTCTGAACCAAATCCTATATAACCATCGGTGAGACAAACTGCAGGAGTCATGTGCTCCAAAGAATATTTTGCCGTTTCATACGCTGTATAGAAACAGTCAGCGGGTGAAGATGCCGCAATCACTATCATGGGTGCCTCGCTATTGCGGCCGTAAAGAACCTGCAACAAATCGGCTTGCTCGCTTTTGGTAGGAAGACCTGTTGAAGGACCTCCACGTTGAACATTAACAATAACAAGAGGCAATTCGGTAATCACAGCAAGACCCATAGCTTCCGATTTCAATGAAAGGCCAGGTCCAGAAGTAGTTGTGCAAGCCAATGAACCCGAAAAACTCGCTCCAATAGCAGATGTGATGCCAGCAATTTCGTCTTCGGCCTGAAATGTTTTCACGCCCAATTCGCGATGTTTGGCAAGTTCCATCAGAATTTCGGTAGCAGGAGTGATAGGATAAGAACCAAGAAACAATTGCAAGCCCGATTTTTCGGCAGCAGCCATTAATCCCCATGCCGTTGCGTCGTTTCCATGAATGTTGCGATACTTACCTGGTTTTAGCTGGGTTTTCGGTACAACAATACTTGGAATTGCTTCGATGGTATTTGCAAATTCAAACCCATTGCGAATAACCAGCATATTGAGTTCAATAAGATGTGGTTTTTTTGCAAAACGCTTTTTAAGATATTCTTCGGTGGCAGCAATTGGTAGGTTGAACATATTGAACAACATACCAAGTACAAACATGTTTTTGGTTTTTTCGGCGGTTTTATTGTCAACACCTAAGGGTTTTAGCGTTTCCCTAGCCAATGTGGTAATGGGCGCATGAATAACATTATATTCGCTCAAACTACCATCAAAAAGCGGATTGGAAGTGTAGCCAATTACCTCCATAATTTTTTCGTCGAAACTGTTTTCATCAACAATGATGGTAGCACCCCTTTTCACATTTTTGAGATTCGACTTCAACGATGCCGGATTAAATGCAACCAACACATCGCACAAATCGCCTGGCGAAAGCACTTTTTTAAATCCAAAATGTACCTGAAAACCAGAAACACCTGCAATGGTATTTCGTGGGGCACGAATTTCGGCAGGAAAATCGGGGAAAGTTGACAAATCTTCGCCAGCCAAAGCAATGGTCTCAGAAAACATCGATCCAATAAGTTGCATCCCATCGCCAGAATCGCCAACAAATTTAATCACAACATCGTCTTTCTCAACCACTTTACGGTTATTTTGCGAAATCATAATATAGATTTTAAATTACGGCAAAGGTAAAGGCTTTTTCCTATACAAGACCAAAACTTTTATCGAAATTGTCAAAAAAAGTGATGATTAATTACAACTTACTCAAATTGCTGTGTTGAAAATAAAAAAGTAATACACAAATTATTGCTCCACAATTTCGGCCGACCAATCGAGTCCTAAATAGTATTTTTTGCCTTTCCCAACAATCATTCTAAATCCAGCCGATACAACTTGCACTCCTACTATACTCACAAGCAATCCACTAGGAACCAAATATAAAACCTTTGGCATTCCAGATCCAATGCCCTTAAAAAAATAAGCAAATCCAACAACAGCAATTCCTGTTCCAGCTGCTGCAAGCAATACTCCAGCTGTTTTGGACATGAATCCTGCACTTTTTCGATTTACAATAATGGGGACTTGTTCAATATTGACCACCTGACTATCGACCTCAATGGTTGTTTTGTCTATAATAGTAAGAAAACCATCAAGCTCATTTCCATCTTGATAATACAAGCTTACACGATCGCCGTTGTGGAAAAGTTTGATTTTTTCGGGATTTCGAGTATTAGTGAGTTTCAACACATAATTCTGTTGAGCCACAGCGGGCAATAAGAGTAACAATAAAATCGAAAATAAAAATATTCTCATGAAAGGTTTTTTGCAAATCTAAAAAAAATCTATAAATAATAATGGTTCTGTATCAAATTTATGTGAGTATAGAAAAACACACAACTTTTTTACCACGAATTTACTATTTAAAACGAATTATCCCCTGTTGATTAATGCTAATGAGGCTGTCGCAAAACAACAAAATGCGTTACGACATTCCATCGTTCGGGTGGATTGCTAATGCATTAATATCATAAGAAGCCAGAACATGGAACCGTCGTAACACGACTTTTGAGACAGCCTCTACGAATTGAAATGATATTATTCGTGGTGAAACATTCGATGTAATTAGGATAGGACGTACGATGCAGGAGAAAATAATTCGTCAATTCGTGGTTATTTATGTTTTCGCTTTTAACAAAGCATCGAAATCAAACTAAACACATAAATACAGATTAGTGCCATAAGAATTTGTATCATTGCGCTAAATTACATCGCATGCAAAAATTGGTTGTTCTCACAGGCGCAGGAATTAGTGCCGAAAGCGGCCTTCCGACCTTTCGCGAAAGCAATGGACTTTGGAAACAGTATCGTTTCGAAGAAATTGCTTCCATAGACGCATGGAACGAAAACCCCAACGATGTACTCGATTTCTACAATATGCGCCGACGTAAGCTATCGGAGGTAAAACCTAATGCAGCACATTATGCTATTGCAAGCCTTGAACAAAAATTCGATGTCTGCATAGTTACACAAAACGTCGATAACTTGCACGAGCGCGCAGGTTCGACCAATATAGTTCATTTGCATGGCGAACTAACCAAAGCCCGCAGCGAAAAAAACAGCAATTTAGTTACTGAAATTGGCTACCGCAATATTCTTTCAGGCGAATTGGCTGCCGATGGAAGCCGCCTACGACCGCATATTGTTTGGTTTGGCGAAGAAGTGCCCATGCTTAGCAAAGCAATTGAGGTTGTTGAACAAGCACAGATCCTTCTTATTGTTGGCACTTCGCTTCAGGTGTATCCAGCTGCGAGCCTTATTCACTATGCAAAAAAAAAATGTCGAATACTATATTTAGACAAAAATGCAAGCCAAAACCTCAGCTATTCGAGTGAAATTGAATGTATAAATGGTCTTTCAGCTATTAGGGTTCCTGTTTTAGTCGATAAACTACTTGGTAAAGTATAAATATGTGAAAACGATTCAAAGTATTATCTTTGCTGAAAATTTCAGCCTTGATTAAATTCCGACGAACAAAAGCAGAGCGATACGCAAACCCAGCACTTTGGACCGATTTTAACAGCTTCATCCGGCGCAACCGCAGACGATTTCTCGTTCGTCAAAGGCCTTTGGTAATTTGGCTAACAGGTTTGTCGGGCTCTGGAAAAACAACATTGTCAGAGAGTCTCAATCAACTGATTTTGCGAAAAGGATATTTCACTAAAATGTTTGATGGTGATGTTATTCGCACTGGCTTGAACAGCGATTTAGGATTCAGCACCGAAGATAGATTTGAAAATATTCGTCGAATTGCAGAAGTAGCCAAAATGTTCAGCGACTCGGGATTAATAGTACTGTGCAGCTTTATTAGCCCCACACACGATGTGCGCGAAATGGCAAAAAAAATTATTGGAGAAGATCGTTTTGTAGAGGTTTTTATAAATTGTCCCCTCGAAATTTGTGAAATGCGCGATGTTAAAGGTCTTTACAAAAAATACCGATTAGGGATGATTAAAAACTTCACAGGTTTCGATTCTCCATACGAAGCTCCATTGCACCCCGACATAGAGCTACGAACAGATATTTGGGATATTAACAAATGTACTCGCTACCTCATGCGTAGGGTAATGAGAAGGATTAAATTTAAAAGCAAATGACCAATTACAGCTTGAATCATTTACAAGAACTCGAAGCAGAATCGATTTTTGTAATGCGCGAAGTAGCAGCCCAATTCGAAAATCCGGGCTTACTTTTTTCAGGTGGAAAAGATTCTATAGTTATGGTTCACATTGCCCGCAAGGCATTCTGGCCAGCAAGAATTCCATTTCCCCTGGTTCATATCGACACTGGGCACAACTTTGAAGAAACACTTATTTTCAGAGACGAAATGGTCGGAAAATTGGGTGCTAAACTTATTGTTGGTAGTGTTCAAGAGGCTATCGACTCGGGTTTGGCTACAGAAGAAACTGGCTTTAGCGCTAGTAGAAATATGTTGCAAACCATTTCGTTGCTAAGCACTATCGAAAAGTATAAATTCGATGCTTTGCTGGGTGGAGCCCGTCGCGACGAAGAAAAAGCTCGTGCAAAAGAACGTTTCTTTAGTCACCGCGACGAATTCGGACAATGGGACCCCAAAAATCAACGCCCCGAGTTGTGGAATTTGTTTAATGGCAAGAAAAAAATAGGTGAACATTTTCGTGTTTTCCCTTTGTCGAACTGGACAGAGCTCGATGTTTGGATGTATATTCGTCGCGAAAACATCGAGCTACCATCGTTGTATTTCACACACGAGCGACAAGTATTCAAACGCGACGGAATGTTGTTGGCTTGGGCTCCTTTCATGATGCTTAAAGACACCGAACAACTCGAAACCCGCACAGTTCGATGCCGCACTATTGGCGACATGACATGTACTGGAGTGGTTCTCTCAGAAGCAAACAGCATCGACGATATTGTGGCCGAAGTTGCCGCATCGCGCGAAACAGAGCGTGGAAACAGAGCCGACGACAAAAGGTCGGAAAGCGCAATGGAAGACCGCAAAAAAGAAGGTTATTTTTAAAGGATATTATTATGAGTGAAGAATTCAATTCGGACGAATATATCAACATGGAATTGCTGCGTTTTACCACAGCAGGAAGTGTTGACGACGGAAAAAGCACATTAATAGGTCGTTTGTTGTACGATTCAAAAGCCATTTTCGAAGACCAATACGAGGCTGTGAAAGTAGCAAGCGAAAAACGTGGCGAAGAATACGTAAATCTGGCTTTGCTTACCGACGGACTCAGAGCCGAACGCGAGCAAGGAATAACCATCGATGTTGCATATCGCTATTTCAGTACACCACGTCGCAAGTTCATTATTGCCGATACTCCAGGGCATATTCAGTACACTCGCAATATGGTTACTGGTGCATCAACTGCAAATTTGGCTCTCATTTTGGTCGATGCACGCAAAGGCATATTGGAGCAAACACGTCGGCATGCATTTATTGCTTCGCTGTTGAAAATTCCTCACGTGGTTTTCTGTATCAATAAAATGGATTTGGTCGATTACAGCGAAGAAGTTTACAATAAAATCATCGAAGACTTTAAAAGTTTCAGCACCAAGCTCGAAGTAACCGACATTCGTTTTGTTCCCATTTCGGCCTTGAAAGGCGACAACATTGTTGACCGCTCGCAAAACATGAATTGGTATCAAGGACCCACCTTGCTCTATTTGCTCGAAACCATTCACATTGCATCCGACTTCGATTTGGTAAATTGTCGTTTCCCTGTGCAATCGGTTATCAGACCTTTTTCAGACGAATTTCACGATTATCGCGGATATGCAGGCCGTGTTTCGGGTGGTATTTTTAAACCAGGCGATACCGTAATGGCATTGCCATCGGGTTTTACAACCACCATTAAACAAATAGATACCTTCAATGGCAGCATCGAAGAGGCATATCCTCCCATGTCGGTTACCCTTTTGCTTCAAGACGAAATAGATATCAGCCGCGGCGATATGATTGTTCGCGAAAACAATGTGCCACAAGTGGATCAAGACATCGATGTGATGATGGTTTGGATGAACGAAAAACCATTAAAATTGGGTGGAAAATACTCAATTCGTCATACCACAAAAGAGTTGAGATGTCTGATTAAAGACATCAAATACAAAGTCGATATCAACACGTTGCATCGCAATTTGGAAGATAAAAACATTGGCTTGAATGAAATAGCTAGGGTGTCGATTCGCACTACCCAGCCATTGTTTTTCGACAAATACAAGCTTAATCGTATCACTGGAAGCATCATTCTTATTGATGAAGGTACCAACGAGACTTTAGGTGCTGGAATGATTATTTAGGGACTTTCTCGGTATTGTTTTTAATGTGGTCGCTCTTTTATTGAAGAGCGACCATTTTGTTACCATAGGTTGATGAATGTATGAGGATAGTTTGGAGTGTTTGAGCACATAAAAAAAGCCAGCTTTCGCCGGCTTTTTTGCAAGTAGTGTTTTCAGTTTCTTAGAAATGGAAATACATTATTAAAGCTGCGCTTGAGAGCAGGTTCTGGCTTACGCCATTATCAACTGCAAAGCCCATACCGCTACCGCTGGAATTGCCTTCAGAAACAGTTTCTTCAGCTACGGCAGTAACATTATTCCAAGTTTCGGTTGTAGATGAACCACGAGGACTGGTTGTCATTCCAAAGCCCCAACCAAATTCGGCAGCAAGCGAAATTTTAGGAGCAAAGAAATACTCAATTCCAGCAAAACCGCGAAGACCAAAAGTAATGGCCATTCCGCTTTTTGTTTCAAGAACACGAGCACTAACTGGAGTTCCGTTACCATTTACAAAACTATTGTCGAATGCAACTTGATTGCTTTCTTCGGCATAGGTATTATTAACAGAATTACCCATAAAACCAAGAAGCAATTCACCACCGTAGAAACCCTGTACACGATTATGACCGCGACGGAATTCCATACCACCACCTAATACAATGTTAGTGTTTGATGTTTTATATACATCTTCAAATTCTGCTGGATCAGCAACTGCATTAAGAACGTCGGCTTGGCTGTCAAAGAAATTACTTGTTTTTGTTGAAGCAGTATTGATAGCAAGTTTTCCACGGATTGCTTTCTGATCTTCGAGGAAATATTTTCCAAATAGTACTTGGTTGAAACCACCAACATAACCAGGATGCTGCGAAGTTTGTCCGGTGTTTACCATAATGTTAGAAACATTGAGGAAGAAATCAACAACTGGTACAGCATTGAAACCAATTACATAGTCTCCAGCTTCAGGTAAGATAGTGAAGCCCTTCTTGCTGGTCAAGTCCTGACCATTTACCATCACGATGAGACCAAAAATCATGGTCAGCGAAAAGATGAGTTTTTTCATAACTGTCGTTTTTAGTTTTAAACTTTGTTCGTTTTGTGATACAAAAATACAATTTAATTTCAATAATAACCTTTATGGTATGCTAAAAATTTATCAACCATGAATGTTTAATATCTTTTTTATTCTTTTTTTTAACTTCGAGCTACTCTAACTTGCAGCTATTTAGTACCTTTGGAATAAAGCTGATATTTATTAGTTTTAAATGTCAAGTTTCCATTTTTATAACACCTTTCAACTTTGCAAATTATTAACGAGTTCGATCTATAAACTGTTTTTCAGACGATTCAAAGATAAGAAGTATTTTTTTAAATGAAAAAAAGATGTAAGTTTTCAAAAAACCTATCGCAATAATTTGGTCATTAAGAAAGAATCGATAATATAAAGTTCACAAAGTAAAATGCGCAAAACGCTGATGATTGGTTGTTTAAGACAACGTGCTTTTGCAATTGAGTCATTATCAGCAATTAGAAAAAATTTAATAAAACTATAAACATTCTAAACAAAATACTGCATGCTTAGGCAGATACTGCCCAATCTTTTAGCATTGACCGAGAATCAATCTGAAAGCATTGAAGTTGACAGAATCGATAAAGCCAATCCATCTTCCGAAACAAAAATTTAATCTCAAACCTTGAATGTTTTGACAACAAAACCTCATAAAACAACCAAAGGTTTATTCATTAATTCAACCTACTGGCAACAAAAGTTCTCAATTGTTCGCCACGGAGGTTTTTGGCAATAATTTTATAATCGCCATCCAAAACAAACATGCTTGGAATAGAACTTACACCATACAAAGCTGCTGCTTCACTTTGCCAAAACTTAAGGTCGCTCACGTGTTTCCAAATTAGTTTGTCGTCGGCAATTGCTTTTATCCATGCAGCCTTGTCTTTGTCGAGCGAAACACCAAAGATTTCAAGACCTTTACTGTGATAGTCGGCATATAATTTTGTCATATTTGGATTCTCGGCACGGCATGGCTTGCACCACGAAGCCCAAAAATCGATAATAATTATTTTGCCTTTTACGGAATAGAGACTAAGCAATTCGCCTTCGGGTGTTGGAAAATTTATATCGGATGCCTTTGCGCCAACAGATGTTTTTCGAGCACTTTCTACTTGTTTGTGCAGATTGGCAACAACAGGATTATAATTGTATCTTTCAAACAATGCCGAGTCGAGTTTTGCATATATCTCAAAATGCTGGTCGATGGGCAATCGCTCAATGAAAAACATATTTGCCAAACTCGAAATGTGCCCAAGAATAAGTGATTTGGCATAATCGGTTTTCTGAGTTTCAAATGCAAAATATTGGTTTTCAATTTCTTTTTGACGCGATGCATCGCCAGCACCTAAGCTCTGATAAACAGTACTCAAACTATCTTGGCTTATTTTCAGTTTGGCAAAAATCTTTTCGGCTTCGTACAAGCGAATGCTTTGCTCGGAACCTTTTATGGCAGGATTTAAATTTAATTGTGTTGGATACAGTACGAGTTCAATTTTATCGCCTGGCTTAATAATAAAGGCAAGAAAATTTTGCTGCGAAAGTTTCAACTTGAAAATATCTTCTTTGTCGATATCGAAAGTCATCGAAAAGGCATTGTCTTTCACATCAACCGTTTTTGAAAAAAGTGTTGGTTGCAGAAAATTCTCAACCGTTACTGTGGTTTGAGGTGGAGCTGAGGTAAATTTTCCATTGATGGTTACGGTGTTTTGACCAATGAGAGCCTGAAAGAAGGCCACTGAAAGCACGAGTGCGAATATTGATTTCATAAGCAGTTTTTACAATCTACAAATTTACTAAAAATATACAACATGGTTCATTGCGATATCGTTTTCGTCGCATGGAACAAAATCGACCAGCTGCTTATCAAAACACACGCCAATTTTTAAAGCGTTGGTATTGCGAAGCAAGCGGTCGTAAAAGGCTTTTCCTCTACCCAACCTGTTTCCTAACGCATCGAAAGCCATACCGGGGACTATTATGATATTTATCATGTCGATTTGACCGAATTCATTTCCAATGGGCTCTTCTATTCCTAAAATTGGCTCGCGAAGCAGTTTCCCGTCGAAAACAACAGGAAT
>DYON01000243.1 GCA_020720525.1 Acetofilamentum sp. | reverse complement strand
ACCAGAAGTGATGGTTACAATACTGTTGTCGTCGAAATCGAGCATATAAATCTGACGTGTTCCATGCCAGTCGCTCATAAAATAGATTTTCCGACCATCGTAGCTCCAGCGCAATTGCTCGGCACTCTGATCAAAATTGGTTGTATATTCGGTCTTTTCTCCACTGGTCAAATCCATCACGAAAAGTCTGATTTTATCGGACTCGTAACCATCGCGCTCCATGCTTTCCCAAGCCAGTTTTTTCCCATCGGGACTAAAAACAGGATTCATGTCGTAGCCATTCATTCCTTCGGTTAGAATGACTGTTTTTGCAGAAGCAACATCGTAGGAATACAAATCGGTATTGGTTGAGGTAGCGTAGTCGAGACCTGTTTTTTTGCGGCAGGTATAAATAAGCGTTTTCCCGTCGGGCGACCAACAAATTTGTTCGAGTCCACCAAACGGCTTCTGAGGAACTTCGAATGGCTCGCCTTTGAGCAAATCGACACCTTCGCCTAGTTTATTGTCTTTCAATGGAGCAATAAAAAGATGGCTTACAGTTGTTACCCACTCGTCCCAATGACGAAACATCAAATCGTCGATAATGCGAGCATTGGCTTGATCGAGATCGGGATAAATGTCTTTCACTGTTTTGAGAGGCAACTCACGCGAAAAGGCTATATTGCTAGCATCGGGCGACACCACAAAACCAGTAATTCCGACCGAATCGGTAGAAACCTGTATGCGCGACGATCCGTCGGCTTTCATTTGAAAAATTTGCATTTCGCCATTGGCATCGGCAGTCATAAAAAGAATGTTGGCTGTATCTTTCCAAACAGCGTTGTATTCGCCAGCATCGGTGTTGGTGATGTTTTTTCGATCCGAACCATCGGGATTCATCACATACAAATCGCGGTTGCCTTTGTTTTGTTTCCAGTCGTACCAAGTAACCCCGAAAAGCACTTTGCTGTTGTCGGGCGAAACTTGAATATCGGAAACACGACCAAAAGCCCACATTACTTCGGGAGTCATCACATCGCTGCTTAGCTTCAGATGCTGATCGCCAATAACTGTATTTTCATCTTTAATGCAGCCCTTATCGCAACAAGCTGCAAGCAAAAATGGCAATATTGCCAGAAGAAGAAATTTTTTCATTATTATTTGTTATTTACCATCAATTCTGTTAAGTCCTTCAATCGCTTTGTCGTAATTGTCAATAATTTGCAACGCCTTTTTATAGTCACTACGCGCTTTGTCGAATTCGCCAAGTTGTTCGTAAGCCAAACCACGGTTGTACCAAGCTTCGGCATATTGTGGATCGTATTCAATGGCTTTCGAGAATTTCTCGACGGCAGTTTTGAAATTTTGCAAATACACCAAATTGATGTATCCGATATTGTACCAAGCATTTTTGTTTCGTGGGTCGATTTGCAGAATTGCATCATACTGAATAAGTGCATCTTCAATCATTTCTTGCTCCTGCAACCACATTCCATAATGATAGCGAGCTTCGATAGATGAAGGCCGAATGCGAACAGCGGTTTTCAGATAATTGCCAGCGATGGGATCGCCTTTCACCAGAAAAATATGCCCCAGCATAACAAATGCATCGTAATACTCTGGGTCGTTTTGAGTTGCTTGCTGTAGGTTGAAAATAGCTTTTGCAGTATCGTCTTGTTCGAGAAGCGCAAATCCTTTGATAAAATAGCCTGGAGCATTGTATTTATCTATTTCTATAGCTTGATTGCAATACAAATACACTTTTTCGTAATCTTCGAGAAAAAGATACAATTCGGCAAGCTTAGTACTGGGTTCTGGATTGCCCGGATCCATCTCAAATGCTTTTATCAACGATTTTTTCGACGATTCAATATTTCCCATTGAGAGATAAATATCACCAAGAAGAATGTGATAATCAGTAACTTGAGGATTCAGCTCGATGGCTTTGCGCATATCGCCCAATGCCTTGTCAGGTTGATTCATTTCGAGGTAAATTTCCGCTCTAATTTTATAGAGACTGTCAATTTCTGGATTGGCTTCGATGCGCTTGCTGATTTCGTCGAGCGGATTCAAAACAGAATCTATTCCCGAAGACTCGTTACTTTTGTCGGCACCACCGCATGAAGCTAGCAGCAAAGCCAAAATAAGACCCGACAGCACAACTACAAATGACCTTATTTTCATTTTTCGTTCAATTTGGCAATAACTTTCAGTTCGATTTCCTCCATCAATTCAGGATTATCGAGAAGCAACGATTTCACCGAATCGCGTCCTTGCCCCAGTTTGGTTTCTTCGTAGCTGAACCAAGAGCCACTTTTCTTAATAATATTCAAATCGACACCCATATCGATGATTTCGCCCACCTTTGAGAAACCAAGTCCATAAATGATATCGAGTTCGGCTTGCTGAAATGGTGGTGCAACTTTGTTTTTCACCACTTTCACTTTCACGCGATTTCCCAAAACATTGTCGCCGTCTTTAATTTGCGCCATGCGACGAATGTCGATACGCACCGAAGCATAAAATTTGAGCGCATTTCCACCAGTGGTTGTTTCGGGGTTGCCGAACATAACACCAATTTTCTCGCGAAGCTGATTAATAAAAATACAAACCGAGCGTGTTTTGCTGATGGTAGCAGTAAGTTTACGCAAGGCTTGCGACATCAAACGTGCATGCAAACCCATTTTTGAGTCGCCCATTTCGCCTTCAATTTCACTTTTTGGGGTAAGAGCTGCTACAGAGTCAACCACAATAATATCGATGGCTCCGCTTCGAATGAGGTTTTCCGTAATTTCGAGTGCTTGCTCGCCATTATCGGGCTGCGATACAAGAAGATTTTCGATATCGACACCCAATTTTTTCGCATAATTAATATCGAAAGCATGTTCGGCATCAATAAAAGCAGCAATTCCACCTTTCTTTTGTGCTTCGGCAATAGCATGAATGGCCAATGTGGTTTTACCCGAGCTTTCAGGTCCATAAATTTCGACTATTCTACCACGTGGAAAACCGCCAATACCAATGGCCAAATCGATTCCAATACTTCCAGTTGAAATAGCTTCGAGTTGCTCGGGTGGATTATCGCCCAATTTCATGATTGTTCCTTTTCCATACGATTTTTCCAAACGTTCGATGGTCATCGCCAGCGCTTTCATTTTCTCGCTATTTGCTGGATTTTCTTTTTCCTTGCTCATATTGTGTTATTTTAATAATTCAAAAATTTGGGCTGTACTCGCTTTGGTATCGACCTTAGTAATCACTTCTTCAATCACTCCATTTTCGTCGATAATGAATGTACTGCGCAAAATACCATCGTAGTTGCGACCCATAAATTTCTTGGGACCCCATGCACCATAGACTTGAATGATTTTCTTGTCGGTGTCGGCAACCAACGGAAAAGGCAGGGCAAATTTTTCGGCAAATTTGCTATGCGATGCTTCGCTATCGGCACTAATTCCAACAACAAAGAAGCCTTTTTGCATCAACAATTCGTAGTTGTCTCTGAAATCGCAAGCTTCGGCGGTGCATCCAGGAGTTGAGTCTTTCGGATAGAAATAAACAACCACCTTTTTGCCACGCAAATCACTGATATTCATCGCCTTCCCATCCTTGCCAATGAAAGAAAAATCGGGTGCTATGGTGCCTTTGCTTATCATAGAAAGAAATTTTGTTAAAAGTACAACATTCTCCAAAAATGAAGGAATTTTATTTTCAACATTCCGACGACAAAAGTAAAACAAGCATTTCGATTTAGTCGTTTTTAATCATTTATAGTCGTTTATAAACGGATATAAGTATTTGTAAACGTTTGTTGTCGGTTAAACCCAATAAAAAAAGCCCACCAGATCAATGACAGGATTTTCGAAGAAGAAAAAGAGACTACTTATTTTGAAAAATAGCCATAACACTCATTATTTATTATTTTGTTCCATATTTGCAGAAATTT
>DYON01000242.1 GCA_020720525.1 Acetofilamentum sp. | reverse complement strand
TTGTCGATAGAAACGAACTACAAATAGATGGCAAAACCGAAAATGTGATGAAGCTCGAACCTCTAAAAAGCAAATGGGAAGCTTTTGGCTGGCATGTAGTAGATGTTGATGGTCACAATTTGGCTGCTTTAATTGATGCTTTCGACAATCCACATCCTCAAAAACCTACACTGGTGCTTGCGCATACACGCATGGGTAGGGGAGTGCCCGAAATCGAAAACGACTACCGTTGGCACGGAAAAGCTCCCAATAAAGAAGAGATGCTTAGGTTTTTAGAAAATCTAGAGAAATGCAATTGATTTGATGAGTTTTCTCAGTTTATTTTATTTGTATTTGGAGAAATAGATAATAATATAATAAATTTCTCCAATAATAATTGTGTTTTATAATTTCTTTCTTGTAATTAATAAGGCAGTTTTTCCCTTAAAATAGACAATGTATAAAAAACTGAACGATTTCTGAATGCACTTTGCAAAATGGCTTGTTATGTCTGATTGTTTCTAATTGTGGTTATTTTTATTGAAAATTCTATACTTGTATGATTAAAATCATACGCCCTCAAAGCATGATAGAATCAAGATATTTTTCTAAATAATAAAAATTATTAATTAAAACAGATTACAATTGAAAATTAATTACTATCTTTGCAATACTATTATGATGAACAACGGCAAACATATCAAAGAGCATCTTGCAATTGCAGGATTAAAATCGACTCCGCAAAGGATGTTCATTTTGCAATACATGATCGATACGCACTCGCATCCAACAGTAGATGAAGTATATAAAAATGTGCTTCTTATGCTACCTGGAATATCGAAAGCAACCGTGTATTCGGTATTAGAATCGTGTTCAGACAAAGGAATATTGCAGAAAATGAGTTGCAAAGATGGAAAATTGCGCTACGATTTCGAACATGATAAGCATCATCATTTGTACGATGTCGATTCGGGCGAAATTGTCGATTATTCCGACAAAGAGCTCGATGGTGTGGTAGCTTCATATTTCGAAGATCGTTTGCTCGAAGGTTATCGGATTGTGGATGTGAAACTAGAAATTAAAGTAAAAAAGGAGACAAAACTATGATATTAGACAGAAATCAAATTGGTCTCGACCAGTTCAAGTCGGTCGAACTAAGTGCTAAACTCAATCAGTTACTTGCTGATTATCAGATATTCTATATGAATGTTCGTGGTTTTCATTGGAATATTAAGGGTGATAAATTTTTCGAACTTCATCTCAAATTCGAAGAGTTGTACAACAACCTGATTTTAAAAATCGACGAAATTGCAAAGCGTATTCTCACATTGGGCGCAACTCCATTGCATTCCTACAGCGATTATTTGCGTATGAGCAGCATCAAAGAAGTAACTGACAGCAGCAACGGCAACGAATGTGTGGCATCGCTGCTCGATTCGTTCAAAAAAGTATTGGTTTTGCAACGCGAAACTCTCATGCTTGCTGCCGAAGCCGACGACGAAGGCTCCAATGCGCTCATGAGCGACTATATTCGCGAGCAAGAAAAATTGGTATGGATGTATAATGCATACCTAAAGTAGAAACGATGCATGCAAGGTCTATACAGAGAAAAAATTTCTAATCAAAACAAATAAAACAAATGGAAAATCAAGTAAACAGCTTCCCGCTGATTGGCGATAAAATGCCAGAAATGCAAGTTCAAACCACCCACGGAATGCAAAATATTCCGGGCGATTACAAAGGCAAATGGATTGTGTTGTTTAGCCATCCGGCCGATTTTACACCAGTTTGCACTACCGAATTTGTGTCGTTTGCTAAGCGCAACGATGAATTCAAAGCCTTGAATGCCGAGCTTATTGGCTTGTCGGTCGATCAGGTTTTTAGCCATATCAAATGGGTTGAATGGATTAAAGAACATCTCGATGTCGAAATTCCTTTTCCGGTGATTGCCGATCCGCTCGGTAAAGTAGCCATGAGCATGGGAATGATTCATCCTGGAAAAGGTAGCGATACCACACGTGCGGTCTTTATTATCGACACTGAAGGAATCATTCGCATTATCCTTTTCTATCCTCAGGAAATTGGTCGCAATATCGACGAAATTCTACGATCGTTGAAAGCTTTGCAGGTTCATGTGAAACATGGTGTTGCTCTGCCAGCCAACTGGCCCAACAACGAGCTTATTGGTGCAAGGGTGATTATCCCGCCCGCCAAAAGCGAAGCCGACGCCAAAGAACGCCTCAAAAACAACGAAGGCTACGATTGGTGGTTTGTTCACAAAGAAATATAAGCATTTTTAGAACAAAAAGCCAGATAAACTCTGGCTTTTTGTTTGAAATCACATTTTCGTTTTCTTCCAAGTCCCCGATTCGATACGATAGCGTATATTGCCCGCTTCAACAATAGCAAAGCCACCACTGAAATTGCCAACCGAAGTGTATGAGCAGGGGACAACCAATTTGCCATTGGGGGCAACAAATCCCCATTTGCCATTGAGCATCACAGCAGCACAACCTTCAACGAACGATTCGGCTGCATCGTATTTGGGAGCAATCACTTCTTTTCCGTCCATATTCACGTATCCCCATTTTCCGCTTTTCTGCACAACTGCCATGTTTTCGACAAAGTGATACACAAAATCGTAAGCCGGAACAATCATTTCGTTGCCTTCGATGTCGATAATTCCCCAGCGACCATCAATTTCAACTTTTCTGAAGCCGTCGCGTTCGCCATGAATTTCGGTGTATTTTGCTTTTATCACCGTATTTCCATCAAAATCGATATAACCTTTTTTACCAGCAATGGTTACCATCATATTCGAGTTTTCGTCCGCTTCGTCAATGGCATCGTAAATGAAAGGGATTATGGCTGTTCCATCCGAGTCGATATATCCATGTTTTCCGTTGCGAGCAGCTCTGTAGCGTGTAGCAACTTCGCTGTTGGGCATATTGTATTCCGATTGGAGTAAATCGTATTCGAATGGAATTACAATTCTACCGCTGGTGTCGATAATTCCGTATTTGTTGTTTTTGCTGCAAATGGACCGATTGAAGAAAAAATCTTCTACATAATCGTATTCCAATGGAATTGCAATCTCTCCTTTGGTATCTACAAAGCCATATTTGCCATTGCGCAGTACCCACATTCGCCCCGACGAAAAATAGCTAATTTCGTCGTAAACCACGTCGAATTCTTCGCCATTCAGATTGATGAAGCCGTAGAGGTCGTTCTGTTGAACATAAGTAACGCTATAATTGAAGTCGCCAGCCGATTGATATTGAGGCTTGACAAATATTTCTCCGTTTTCGCGAATGTATCCGAAACGACCATTTTCGGAAACAGCAGATAAGCCATTTCTGAATTCGCCAATAGATTCGAAACGGGCTTGGGTCAAAATTTTACCTTCGGAACTAATTAAGCCGTAAAGCTCGTTTTCGCTGTACGATACCGAATTATTCGCATTCATATAAAGATAATCGTATTTGCAAGGCAAAATGAAAGAACCGCTGTAGTCAACCAATCCATAAGCCCCATCTTTAACCACAATAATAAAATGCGATCCAGCAACCACAATGTCTTGGTAAATTGGAGAAAGAATTTCTTTTCCATCGCTGGAATAAATACCATAAATCTCGTTGTTTTCGTCGTAAGCCATCAACATTGAATCGTTTTCGAAGTAAAGATTCGAATACTGGGGTTCGATGAGATATTTTCCATTTTTATCAATCAAACCATATTTGCCGTCTTTGGCCACAATTGCTCGACTTTTGGTAAACGAACTGGCAAATGAATATTGCATCTTGATAATTTCGTTTCCAGTTTTATCGATAAAGCCATACAAATCGTTGTTCGATACCACAGCCATACCATTGCTGAAATTGTTTACATCGTCGTAAATAATTTTGGTTAGGCTCTTACCTGTTTTGTCGATGAAACCATATTTTTCGCC
>DYON01000241.1 GCA_020720525.1 Acetofilamentum sp. | reverse complement strand
GGTCTGTTATTGGCAAAGAAGTCTTTGCTAGTTCCGATCTCGGTGGCATTCACTTCACTGGCTCCAATGCAACATGCAACTCTATATGGCGCTCTATAAGCGAGAACCTACCTACTTACAAATCTTATCCAAGAATAGTTGGCGAAACCGGTGGTAAAGATTTTATTTTTGTACATCCATCGGCCAATCCACTTGAAGTGGCAGTAGGTATTATTCGTGGAGCTTTTGAATATCAAGGACAAAAATGTTCGGCTGCTTCAAGAGGTTATATTCCTAAATCGTTATGGACCGAAATCAAAGACTTACTGATTCAGATGACATCTGAAATAACGGTTGGCGATGTGAGCGATTTCAAAAATTTCATGAACGCTGTTATCGACGAAGCCTCGTTTGATAACATTATGGGATATATTGAGTTGGCTGAAAATTCTTCTGAAGCAAAAATTATAGCTGGTGGAAAAGGTGATAAGTCGAAGGGATATTTCATTGATCCAACAATCATTGAAACAACCAACCCGAAATTCAAAACAATGGAAGAAGAGATTTTTGGGCCTGTGATGACCATTTTTGTTTACGAAGACAACGATTTCGAAAAAACGCTTGATTTGTGCGACCAAACATCTCCCTACGCTCTCACAGGAGCAGTCTTTTCGCAAGATCGAATTGCAGCTTCCTACGTATGCGATAAGCTCAAAAATGCCGCTGGCAACTTCTATATTAACGACAAACCCACAGGTGCTATGGTGGGCATGCAGCCATTTGGCGGTGCCAGAGCTTCGGGAACCAACGACAAAGCGGGTGGAAATCTTAATCTTTTGCGCTGGACCAGCCCTAGAACCATAAAAGAAACATTTGCTCCGGCTACCGATTTCCGCTATCCTTTCATGATGTAATAAAAACGACAAAACACAACAATTGATATGAAAACTGACTCGAGAATTAAACAAGTACTTGACCGATTTGGAATCAAAGACGTAAACAATGGTGTCTGCACAGGCACCGTTTGGCTTAAAAGTGAAGGCGATATAACAACTTCGGTTTCACCGATTGACAACAGCGAGATCGCCAAGGTGCGCAACGCTACATTGAAAGATTATGAAGTTGTGATGAAAAAAGCTAAAGAAGCGTTCAAAATTTGGTGCGAAGTGCCCGCTCCGCAACGAGGTGAAGTTGTTCGGCAAATTGGTCTTGCATTGCGCGATGCAAAAGACGACCTTGGTTTTCTTGTTTCGCTCGAAATGGGAAAAATTCACCAAGAAGGCATGGGCGAAGTGCAAGAAATGATTGACATCTGCGATTTTGCAGTGGGTCAGTCGCGATTGCTGAATGGTTTTACCATGCATTCCGAAAGACGCGAACATCGTATGTATGACCAGTATCACCCATTGGGAATTGTTGGATTAATTACCTCTTTCAACTTTCCCGTTGCCGTATGGGCATGGAATTCTATGCTGGCTGCCGTTTGTGGAGATGTTGTTGTTTGGAAACCCAGCTCAAAAACACCTCTTTGTGCCATTGCAACTCAAAATATCATTGCAGATGTACTTAAACGAAACAATATGCCTGAAGGCGTATTCAACTTAGTTATTGCAAAATCATCTATATTGGGCGACAATTTTGTGGCCGACAAGCGAATTCCGCTGTTCTCTATCACAGGTTCAACACGTGTTGGAAAAAGAGCCGGTGCAATCATTGGCGAACGACTTGGCAAATCCATTTTAGAATTGGGAGGCAACAATGCTGTCATTATTTCAGATTCTGCCGACCTCAAAATGGCAATTGCCTCAACTGTTTTTGGAGCAGTGGGCACCTGTGGTCAACGCTGCACATCAACCCGAAGAATTATTGTTCACAAAAAAGTGTACAACGAAGTGAAATACAATTTGATTAGTTCATACGAGCAAATCAAAGAGAAAATTGGAAATCCATTAGACAGCGATGTTCTTGTTGGGCCGCTTGTTGACCAAGCCGCTGTTGATGCTTTTCTTAATGCCATTGAAGAAGTGAAAAAAGAAGGCGGAAAAGTTTTGTTTGGCGGATACAAGTTGGAAGGCAAAAAAAATCTCTCTGGAAATTACGTTGTACCCGCTTTGGTGGAAGCCAAAAACGACTACAAAATTGTTCAGGAAGAAACTTTTGCTCCCATTTTGTATTTGATTCAATACGATGGCGACATCAACGATGCCATTGATTTAAACAATGCAGTTCCACAAGGTTTGTCTTCCTCTTGCTTCACTTTAAATATGCGCGAAGCCGAAAGTTTCTTATCCGACTCAGGCTCCGATTGCGGACTTGCAAACGTCAACAGCGGAACATCAGGTGCTGAAATTGGTGGTGCTTTTGGTGGTGAAAAAGAAACTGGTTCTGGTAGAGAATCAGGTTCCGATTCATGGAAACAATATATGCGTCGTCAGACCAACATGATAAACTACAGCAACGAGCTCCCATTGGCTCAAGGAATCAAGTTTGAATTCTAATCTCCATTTTATTTTCCTATTGAACTGCAAGTCGGCTTCGGCTTGCAGCTTTTCGTTTTTTACCCATTAATCCAGTTTGTCAAATTTCTGTAATTTTGTGTGTTAACCCACCATAAAATGAAAAAGTTCGACTGCATTGGTCGTTTTAAATCGTGGACAGTGTTGATATTGGTTGTAGCCGCATTATCGGCAGCTTCGTGTAGTGGTCAAAAATGCACCTATTGCAACGAAAATCAACAAGGAATTGTTCATCGGAATCTGAAAGCCGAATTCGATACAACGGTGCATTTTTCGCTTTTTATTCCTTCTGGAACTGTCGACAAAAAAATGCCGCTGATAGTGTTTTTCGATGCACATGGCAAAACAGTGCCAGCATTGGAACAATACAAGCAACTTGCAGAGCAATACCACATTGCAATGGCTGGTTTCGATGCTTCGGCCAACGAAGTTCCATTCGAGCAAACACAAAAGAAATTTAAACCTTGGCTTGCCGAATTGACCTCGATAGCTCCAGTTGATACTTCTATACTTTTTTTGGCTGGTTTTTCGGGTGGAGCCCGCGTTGCTTCGTTGTTCGAAAACTTGTTGCCACAAGTAAAAGCTACTGCTTTGTGTGGTGCTGGTCCGGCCAATCCGCAAACCTGGATCAATTCGAAATGTCCGTGCATGGCTTTTTGTGGAAGTGGCGATTTCAATTATATAGAATTGCTCAATTTGCAGTCGCAGTCGCGAAAAACAAAATATCTTTCGGTAACTGTTTTTTCTGGAATACACCAATGGCCCACAGCCGAAGCATTCGAAGCGTATTTTGTGCTGGTGAATCGTATTGTCAAAGGACCATCGGCCAACGATGTAGCCGAAAATGAAATTCTCCATCGTTGTCAAGTTTTTGCTTCTGCTGGACGACCCGATATGGCCATTGCAACCGCGTCGGGTGGAATTTACGCTTTGCAGCAAGCAAATGCAAGCAAGCTTGTTGCTTTTGCCGATAGTCTTGGCAAAGCCATTCCCGAAACTTTTATTAAAGAATACGACGCTGCAATGCAAAGCGAGATGCGTTTGCAGAATAAAATCAGAACCATGTTTCAATTTGCCGATACTTTGCAAATGGCTTCTTTTCTCGATTCGTTGAAAATGCATGCTCCAGCCGATACAATTTCGCTTTCGCACGATCTTTCGCGACGCCTAAAAGCGTATTGTGGTATTGTGGCTTATTCGTATTCGTCGCAGGCATTCAAAGGCAAAACGCCACAGCTTTTTAGTCAGTTGCGCATGTACCAAATGGTAGAACCCAACAACAACGAAATGCTTTTTCTTTTTGCCGCCTATTTTGCTGCCCAGAAACAATGTGCCGAAGCACAACAATACTTAAACAAAGCCAAGCAAAATGGATTTTCGGACCGTACGCGCTACAACAACACCCACGAATTCGATGCTTGCAGGAGTGAGGTTGCGTTTTGATTGGGTGT
>DYON01000240.1 GCA_020720525.1 Acetofilamentum sp. | reverse complement strand
GCTTGAATCCTACTCCTAAAGTGAGGTAACTGATGCCATAGCCAAGTTCGGCAAATGCGCCAATATGTTCACCCAATGCATAACGGGCTCCTCCAAAAACAGTTAAATAAATATCGCTGTTTGCATCGGTATATCTATCGTAAACATAGTCTGGGTCGTTGCTTTTCTCGGTAAACTTTACAAAATTGACACTTACCAGCAAACCTCCATACAACGAAAGCTTCTCGTTTATTTCGTACTGAAAAGTAGAGCGTGCTCCAACAATGGTATAGGCCCATTTATAGTCGTAATAATATGAAGAAGTGTATTGATGCTTGTATGTGAGTTGTTTGTAACCCACATAAGCACCCAGTGTTATAACGCCAGGTCCGATGTCGTCTTTGAAACCCCAGTCGAACGAAAGCCCTAAAGCTGGAGTGGTGGTGGTGTATGCTCCCGAATATGAGCTGTAGTCGCCACCAAGTCCAACGCCAATATTGAAAAGTTTGCTTCCTTTTTCAAGGGTTTGCGAATTTGCAGAAAAAACTACTGCTGAAAACAGGGTAATGATCAAAACAATTTTTTTCATTTGATTTTTTTTAGTTGTGCGACGATAAGTCCTCGTAAATAATGGCCGGGAAATCTTGGGTGTCGGTTCCTTCTGTTTTTATGACGCCATACGTCAAACTTAGCCAGTAATATTTGTAATAAATGGGGTCGTCTGAAGTAGTTTCTTTGATTTTTATGCAATTGGTGAAAGTTCCAGCTGGAACAGTTACCGTTTCGTTAATCGCCATGATGTAACAGCTGTCTGTAACACTTGTGGTACTATCGACGAATGTTTCGCCCCACGATTCTCCAACGGTCGGGTTTGCATCGCAAAAAACAAGCATTTTGCCGTTGATTTGCGAACATAGCATCGAGAAATTGGTGTTATCGGCAAACCATTCCTGATTTATCGAATACATTCCTGCAATATTCCAGGTAACAGCTGCATACTTTTGAGCGTTGATGCTGTTGATGGTGAATATTTGGTCGAAATGAGCACTGCCTTCCGAATCATAGGTGTCATAAGTCCAAGTGGCTCCTGTTTTAAAGAAGGTGAAAACACTGCTGGCCGGAGTTGTTGGTGTGGTTGGCGTAGGAGCAGGGTCGTCTTTTTTGCAACTTGCAAGCACAACTATAGCTGCAAGAAAAATCCACATGGGATTTAACTTTTTCATAGGTATTTGGTTTTTATGGTTTTACTTACAGTTTCAGAAATTCAACACGTCGGTTCTTCGATTTGTTTTCCGGATTGTCGTTGCCTGCAATGGGTTGGCTTTCGCCTGCTCCATCGGTTTCGATTCGACCTGCATCAATGCCAAAGTCTTTCACAAGTGCATTTTTTACGTTTGCAGCTCTGCGTTTCGAGAGGTCGAGATTGTTGTTGTCGTCGCCATCGGCATCGGTGTGTCCAACAACTTTAATTTTCACATCGGGATTTTCTTTAAGAACCTTGGCAATATCGTTCAGGGCTCCATACGATTCGGCTTTCACTTCGTCTTTTCCGCTGTCGAAATAAATGCCATAAGAAATCAGTTTGCCGTCGGTGAGCAATTTGCTGCGTGTGTCGGGCGCTGCGGTAGTTATTTTAATGTTTGAAACAAAATGTTGACCTGTTTCTCCCCACATGTGAAAACGAAGACGATTGTACGAAATTCCTTCAGGGAGAGCAGTTGGTCCATCCAATATTTTTTGACCGTTCACATATACACGCAAACGTCTTTTTTGAACCCAGATGATGTAATGTGTTAATGTGTTGTTCTTTAGCGTTTTTATGTCGTTCGACATTTCTATAAATTCTTTATCTGGATAATATCCTTTTGCTGAAATTCTATAATAGGTAGGTCTGAAATAGAAACCCGATGTTCCTGGCCAGCTTCGGTCGTCGAGCCAATCTTTTTTAGATGAATACAAATTGAAGATGTAACTTAATCCATTCTCATTATTTTCGAGATTCTGAGCCACAATATCATATTCAACAATGAAATTCTCGGGCAAAACAAGGTCTTTCATTAGGCAATAGGCACTGCCATCACCATTCATATAAAGCCAGTTTCCAGGATAATTGTTGAGAGTTCTTATTTCGCCGGTGCCATCTGTTGTCCACAATGCAGGGAAGTCGCCAATGGCATCTTGCGAAAAATCTTCGTAAAAGAGAATTTGATCGCCTGGCACAAAATCGTACTTCGAATAGCTCATCAATGTGGGATTTTCGTCGCTGGTTTTTGTTGTGCTGTTGCCATCGCTACTTCCATTGCCATCGTCTGATCCCGAATTGCCATCATCGCTATCTTTATCCTTGTCTTTATCTTTGTCCTTGTCTTTGTCCTTGTCTTTTTTCTTGAAAACGCCATCAACACCTTCTTCGGTCTTGTCGAGACCTTTGTCGATGGTTCTGTCGGTTTTGTTTTCTATGCGTTGTTGGGTTTTATCCTTAATTTTCCCACCGATATCAATTTGTGCTCCAGCAAACGAAATGAGGAACAAAAATGAGAGAATAAAAGCAATGGTTTTCATGTTGTTGTGATTTTTTGCAAAGTTAGTGAATATATTTTTGCGATATATCCCATAAAAAGGGGATTTTTAGTAAATTTGTAGCTGTTTGGCACTTAATTAAAGAATGGAAAAAATTATAAACGTGTTGCTTTTAATAAGAAGAGTGCTTCTGGCATTGTTGCTGTTGCCTTTTTTTTCGTATTCAGCAGTTGCAACCAATCAAACTTCTCAATCCGATTTTGTAAATGCAATTGGTCTTGCCGATTCGCTTTCGCAAACAGGCAACTTTTCCGATGCCGAAAGTCTCCTCCTGCCTTTGCTCAATCAAGCAATTGCCAAAAAGCAATTCTCTTTTGCAGTCGATTTGCTCATTAAGCTTGGTATTAATTCAGAAATGGCTGGTCAATATCAGAAATCGTTCGAATATCTCAATTTTGCCCTCCGAATTAGCGAGAAAAACAATTATTCCGACCGACTATCAGAAATTCTGCTCAATATTGGGTTTGTCTATTTCGACCTAAAACAATGCCGCCAAGCTGTCGATTATTATAAGCGTTCTATTGAATGGGCGGCAATACAACACGATACTGTGTCGATGATTAAGGGAATGAACAATGCTGGAAATGCATGGATGACAATTGAAAACAATGGCGACAGTGCACTGGTTTATTTCGAAGAAGGTTTTAGGCTGTCGAAAATTATCGATTATTCAACAGGGCTTCTTGTAATTGGAGGTAATGTGGCTCAAATATATTTGTTGCAAGAAAAATACAATTTGGCCGAAGCAATGATAAAACAGTTGCTCCAAATTAGTCCCGAAAACTCCTATTTTCTATTCACCCGAGCACAAATTGAAAAAGTTGATAGACAATTCGACGCTGCCATAATAGATTGTAAAAAAGCAATTGCGAATACTGGAAATGTTGAGTTTCGTCTTGCTCTGCTCAAAGAATTGTCGGGGCTATATGTTTCGGTTGGCAATAGCGATTCGGCTTTTTACTATTTGTTAGGTTTTACTACATTGACCGATAGTATTCATAAAGCAGCGATTAATGGCGACATCAATAAGATTGAAGCTCAATACCAAAACGAAAAGAAACTTCGCAAAATTGAACAACTCGAAAAAGATTATTTGCTAAAACAGCAACGGGTGCGCGAATTGACTTTTTTTTTGGTTGGTGTTGTGGTTATTGCCTTGATAATTGTATTCTATTATCGCAACAAAAGAATCATTGCAGCTCAAAAGCTCGAAATCGAAGCTCGAAAGCGAACCGAAATTGAAAACGAAAGCGAAATAAGGGTTGCCAGGTCATATATCGATGGTGAAGAAACCGAACGCGAGCGGCTTGCTTGCGAAATTCACGATGGCCTTGGTGGTATGCTCACAGGTATTAGGCTGCAATTGAATGGAATTATTTCGGGCAACGAGGTTGTGGCTGTTGACGA
>DYON01000239.1 GCA_020720525.1 Acetofilamentum sp. | reverse complement strand
CCTTCGCAAAGTGTGCTGCGGGTTTTGCCATACGAAACATGCATGCCTGCAAGGTCTTGAAGTTCAATCGAAACATGTTCCATCACATGACCCAACAAGGTTCCGTCTTTTAGCCTCATAAAAAAACCACCACGCACGCCTTCGGAGCAATGATGCTCAATAAGCGATGGCAGCATGGCTGTGAGTTTTTCGTAAAAATCAGGAATATCGTTGGTGAAAACTTCGTTGTATTCGTTGAGATTGATTGTAAACATCACAATGGGTCCACCACTAAAGTAGTTTGCTCCATGCAAAATCCTGAAACCTTCAACGGTTACAGGTCCCCGAACAATCTGATATGGCAATTGCTCAAGCTCGTTCATTTCCGTCCGATAAAACGAATGATATCGGCTTCGCCAGTATGACCGATGCCTTCGCTCAAAGAAATTGTTTTTGCTTCAACATATTCGGTACGAAAACAACCAAAATCTTTTTCTATTTCTTCGAGGCTTACGAGCAGCTTTTCGTCTTTGGGTCCAAATGTATTGCGAAGCAAATGCTTTTTTGCAAAAACTTCAATCACCAATTTTCCGCCAATGGTCATCGATTCCCAAAGCTTGAGCGAGAGTTCGCGGCGCAATGCCGAAGGAATATGAACATAAATAAGAGCTGCTGCGTTGAAATATTCGTTTTTTACAGAAAAATGCTCAATGCTGTACGAGTTGTAAAAAATTTTCACTTTTTCGCTTTCGGCCAAAGCCATCGCTTTTTTGCGGGCTTCAACACTCGAATCAAAGGCTTCAACAGTCCAACCATGTTTTGCAGCAAAAACGGCATTGCGTCCTTCACCTTCGCCTGGAAAAAGCATTCGTCCACGAAAACCCTGACCTTCAACAAATTGCTTCAAAAAATCGTTGGGCTTGGTTCCGTAGTAGTATTCCGATTTTTTATAAATTTCGTCCCAAAAATTGCTCATTTTACGCGTTGATTAAAAAGTTAATATCCTGTCCGGGATTGAATTCTTCGGTTGGTTTGCCATAGCGAAACACAATCATGGGTTTGTTTCCTCCCAGCGAAATTCCGTTTTCGTCGAGCTCGAAATAAGTGCCTTCGCGCAAACCAGCCACCACAGTTGTGCGATTCACCGCCAAAAATTCTTCGATTCGCTGCTGACGGGTTTCGCCACCATGACCTTCGGGGTTGGCATCGAGATAATGCGGATTGATTTGGAAAGGAAGCACACCGAGGCAATCGAAACTGGCTGGTTCAACAATGGGCATGTCGTTGGTAGTAAACAATCCGGGGCAAGCCACATTCGAACCTGCACTCCAACCACAAAATGGCGTACCTGCAATCACTTTTTCGCGCATTGCATGCATAAGTCCTGTTTTGTGTAGCATGTAAATGAGGTAGAACGTGTTTCCACCACCCACCGAAATGGCTTCGGCTTTCTGCATGGCAGCTACGGGATCGGCTTCGGTATGCACCGAAGTGAACTCGATGCCATATTCGGCAAAAACACCAGCCACGCGCGCAATATATGCGTCGTACGATTTTTCGAGACTTTCCGACATCAGATTCACACCAGCATAAGGCACAAAAAGCACCTTCGAAATATTGTTTTGTTTGTAGAACGATACAATCTTTTCCTTACACCAACCCAAATAAGGCGCTCCGGCCATGGTTGAATTGCTTAACAACAACATTTTCTTCATAGTTCTATTTTTTTTCAAAGTTAAAAAATTTTTGGTTTTGGGGAAATGATGTAGTTACATTGGGGTTGTGGTTGTAGTGTGGGAGAATTTGGCTATTTATGTTGGGAAAATTTGTTGTGGTGGAGAGGTTTTGAGAAATATTTTGGGTTTTCAGATGCGATAAATCGCGGCTCTACGGAATAATCCTTACTCCCAAAGAAAGCCGTTGCGGTGCAACGTCTCTACAACTTTCGAACTTTATGAACTTTCAACTTTACGAACTTCTTCGGTGCTTCGCTTCATTCTACCTTAGGCCAAAGGCAGCTAGACGAAGCCAAAGTCTTGTTGGCTATTCTGCTTGATAGCCGCTGGCATTTTTATTTAGAATCTAACAAGTTGCTCAAATTCATTATTCTACTGCCATTTTTTTTCGTAATAATTCAGCATTTCGTCAATTTTCCTTTTATCATAGCTCGTTATACAATCCGATAAGACTGCGACTTTGTAGTTTTTGGTAATGTCGTTTTGAATGTCAATAACCACTAAAGACTTTTTCTGCATGCGATTTCCCTCTTTCTTTTTTGTGTTTTAATTCAATTGTCTATTACTTTGTCCAGCGCACTGTTGCTTGTTTGTTTGACTGTTTAGTTGTGCTTATTTTCAATCATTTTCCTCATAGTAATAGGAATAATCGATCCCTTTCAGAAACATTTCGCGGTCGTTTATTTTGGTGGTGAGGGCATTATTCAATAGCGTTTTCAACGTGTTGCTTTTTGTTGGACTTAGCATCATAGCGTTCATATAATCTCGCTTGCTTATTTTACTCCAATCAACGCATTTTTTAAGACGTTTTTTCAGTATCAAATCCAACCATATTCTAGCGCTTCGGCCATTGCCTTCCATAAAAGGATGAGCAATATTTATTTCAACATACTTTTTTACGATATCGTCAAATGAATTTTCTGGCATTGCTTCTATTTGCTTCAACGTGTCGCCTAAAAAGCGCGATACAGCAAATTGAAAACCACCTTTGGAAATATTTTTTTGTCTTATTTGTCCGGCAAAATCATATAATCCACCAAATAAATAAGCGTGAATTTGTTGTAACCCTTTGGCTGTACCAACTTCCATATCGTCAATTAAATTACTTTCAAAAAGCGTGTAGGCTTTTTTCTTGCTTTGCCCGTCAATACTGTTATCGCTGTATAAAAACCAATCAAAAAATTCCGCTCCCCTGTTGTTCGGGAAATGTTTGGTCAACGCAATAATGCCTTCGCTATCCAATGTGTCAGTCAGGTATTTTTTGCCGTCTGCTGCAGTTAATTTCAGTCTGTGAGTGTCGCTCACGAACTGAATATTTTCTTTGATCAATTTGCGTTTGAGCCAACGCCAATAGTTTCCGGCCTTTTTATAATCGGTTTCCTGATTCAAAACACCTACAACATCCGTCACACTAAACCACCACTTGGCATTTTCTTCATCCCAAATAGCCCGCACTTCGCGGTCGTTAAAGAAACGTATGGATATTTTTGCGTTACTCATCAATCGTTTTCTTCTATTTGATTTTTTTTTTCAAAGTTAAAAAAAATTCTTTATTGAAGTGAGGTTTGAGTCATTTTTTTGCAATAAATGCTAACGTTTTGCAGCTAACCGAAGGTACAATTTCGAATGCATTCAGTACAGCCTGACGATGGGAGTGAAGCCAAGACTGTTTATCTACAGCATTATTGGAAATTTAGACAGTTACTTAGTTGGTGCTGGTGTTTTTTCGTCAGCTATTTTCGGTATTCTTATGTTTTTCGGACTTACAATAATGTAATTCGTTTTCTTTCCATTGTCTTCTGCTTTCAACATTTCTTTTGCAACTAAATCTTTCAAATCTCGCAAAGCTGTGCTCGACGAACATTTGTTAAGGTTGACATAAATTGATGTTCGTAAAAACCCCACTTCTTTACCGTAATTGTCATACAGATAATTGATTATAAGCCGTTGTCTATAATTAATGTGTATTGTCTTGAGTCAGTCCCAAAAATGAGCCCTAAGTTCAAGAAATACAAAAAAATTAGAACAAAAAGCCAAACGATAAATCAATGTTTTTATAATAAGAATAGGTGTATTTTAGTCCTGCTGAAAAATGTTTTAGCCTATAATTTACACCAATGTCGAATGAAATTTTATTAAAATTTCTGGTGTATTGAAAAGGGTCTTCCATATCTTCTGAAATAACTTGAAAAGTATTTGTAGGGTCAGTTTTGTAAATAGGATATTTTCCAATCATCTCAACCTTTGAATTTGT
>DYON01000238.1 GCA_020720525.1 Acetofilamentum sp. | reverse complement strand
AAATATGTTTTTTGTTATTTTTGCTACGCCTGTGTAATTTCATTGCTTTGAAAGTATTTGTGAACCTACAAAAATATGAGATTCTAAGACATTTCAATTTTTAAAGTTTCGGATAGTAGTGATTGCAAATATGATTATAGATGTCAAAAAAGTGCTGTTAACACAAAAAAATAATTTTTGATTTTCAAAAAATTGTATCTTTGCAGTCCCAAAATGGTGGAATTAGCTCAGCTGGTTAGAGCATCAGATTGTGGTTCTGAGGGTCGTGGGTTCGAATCCCATATTTCACCCAAAAATCCGTCTCGTAAGGGCGGATTTTTTTATTCATCCCAATTGGGATTGTTTTTTTTGTGTTTCTGCCACATTCTTTTCTTCAGCAATTCCTTTTGACCAGCCAAATAGTCTTTAAATTCGGGTTGTTTTGCCTGTTCCAAATTTTTCAGCCATTTCCGACGACGCACAAAAGGCGATCGTTTTTGCGCTCTCAGAATTAGTTTGATCGAAAACACCAAGCTTACAGCCAAAAACAAAAACGAAAGATAATTGAATCCATTGGGCATCCACGAAGCAAGCAAGAAGAAATCGTAGGTTCCATGAACCAAAACGGCCATAAAAACACCAGCAAAAACAAGAAAAGTTCGTCGGCTACTGAATGTAAAACGCGCTTTACCCATGAAATATCCCATAAAAACTGCAAAAACGAAGTGAGCTGGAACAGCCGTTAATGAACGAATCAACGCCGAGCTATAAACATCGTCCGACGCAACCAATAAGCGAAACGATTCGGCAGCAGCAAAGCCAAGCGAAAGCATCACAGCGTAAACAATACCGTTCATTGGTTCTGTAAAAAAGCGCTTCCGATAAAACAAAATCCTAAGAATACTAAACTTAACAAGCTCTTCAGTGAGACCAACAATGAAAAAAGCATCTATGGTCAACGATTTGAAATCGGTGTAGTGCCAACCAACGGTTCTAATAGTGATAAAACGTTCAACGAAAATTGCAGGATATATAGAAAGCGCACCAGCAATAAAAGCAACAACCAGCCACACCAGCGGCTCACGGTCGTACTTATCCATCAAATACACAAACATCCCAAGAGCTAAAACAGGAGCCAATGCCAATGCTATTGCAAGAATGATCATGTGAACTAGATTTCGTACTTTTACACAAAAATAGTCAATTTATTGAACTGTTAAAATTTCGCGCAACAATCTACCAACATGAAAAAAATTGAAAAAGGCGACAAAGTTCGGTTCCTTTCCACAACCGGAAGCGGCATTGTTACTTCTGTTAATAAAGGATTTGCTACCGTTCTAATCGAGGATGGATTTGAAATACCAGTTGAAGTTTCGGATTTGGTGGTAATTGAACCTCAAGGAAAAGTGAATCCATTTCTAAGAAAAGGTGAGTTTACGCAGATGGAAACAGAAAAGGAAAAGATAATTGAAACTCCTCAAAAACCAGAACCTGTAATCGAAAAAAAACAACGCAACGAAGAAACCCCCGACAAAGGATTGTATTTGGTTTTTGTTCCCCTCAACCAAGAATCGCTCATTTCGGGCGAACTAGATGTTTTTCTCATCAACTACAGCTCTTTTCAAGTTGCTTTTCAGTTTCAGCTATTCGATAGTCGCGAAGGCTTTTTCAGTCATGCTACAGGGCTTATGGAAAAAGGCGACGCCTTTCAACTTGCTACCGTCGAGCACAACAACATCAAACAATTTGGTAAAATAAGACTGCAAAGTCTATGCTTCGACACTCGAAACGGAGCCTTGTTCGAAACAGAAATAAGCGAAGCAGAACTAAAACCAAGTCGGTTTATCAAAGAAGACAACTATATCGACAATCCATTTTTCGACGAACTGGCTTTTGTATATAAAATCACCCAAATTGGTCCCAGCAACGCAGTGTTACCCAATATTCCAACTCCCATTGTTGAAGAACCAGCGCCGCAAGAAATAAAAAAAGAAAAAAGCTATTTAATCGACAGATATGTGGTTGAATCAGGATTTGCCGAGGTCGATTTACATATCGAAAAACTACGAAGCGACCACAAAAGCATTCGAAAAGAAGAAATGATGCTCATTCAGCTTGCATTTTTCAAACAATGCCTCGAAAGCGCTATTGGCAAAGGGCTTAAACGAGTTGTTTTTATTCATGGTGTTGGAGCGGGTTTGTTGAAAAAAGAAATTCACGATATTCTCAATCAGCACGAAAACCTCCAACACGAAGACGCTAGCATTCTCAAATATGGAATTGGCGCAACCGAGGTGAGGTTTGGATAAAAAAACATTTTCCTACCTTTGTTTAACAAGAAATAAAACAACATGTTGCCAAAAATTAAGATTCAGCACTTTTTGCTACTCTTTATATTGCTTCTAGCATCGTGCAACATTGAGCGAAGACTGTACTTACCCGGTCTCCATATTTCGAATAACAGTAAAATCGGTCATCTCGAAAATTCAAGTCCCCCAAACAAAATTGTTTCGCTCGAAAGTGAAAAAAAATCAACCAATACACAATACAAGAATTCTGAAAGTATTGACAGCACACAAATTCAAGATGAACCAGACAATTGTGATCATTTGTCCGGTTGCGACACCATTTTCCTAACCGACAGTACTTTTGTAATTGCTCAAGTGATGAGTTATAGAGATGGATATTATGTGTACAAAAATTGTGACGCACTAAACAGCAACATAGATAGCGTTCGTTCAGAAAATGTATTACTCATTCACCGCGACATTGCAAATGGAGATTTAGCAGAATCTGCTTTTGATACTCGACGAACCGAGCTACTTGGCCTGATTGGTTTTCTGTTTTTATTTACAGCTTGGCTTGCCCCAACGCCTATTATCAGCATTATTTTGGGTGCAATAAGTGTGAACAAACAAACTCAACGACCAAATGAATTTAAAAACAAATCTTTCGCATACATAAGTCTTATTGGAGGAGCTATTTTATTCGTATTGTGGATATTGTTGATATTGATCGTTTTAACCCTGGTGTATAATTAAATACGAAGCCATCCATCAATTTAGTCAAGCAACAGGTTTCAAACCCGAATTCCGAGTCACAAAAAATGGAAGCACCTATTGGGAAAGCACTAAATAATTTTTGCAATGTACTTACAAGATTCTGGATAAAATTCCTTATAGCAATTTTCACAATGCAATTAAATGCTTCTAATTGAACCATTAAAAATCAAAATAATCATCCGATTCATGATTGTTCCGATCCGAATTCCAATTCTGTACATTTCTGAAAATATATTCTCTAATTTCCATTAGTGATTTTTCATTCTGAATAACATGGTCATAGAATCGTGTTTGCCATGCAAATTGACTATTTATTTTATGAATTTCGAAAGAACATCGCCCTTTAAACCAACGAATTACACGAGAAACATTTTCATGCATCATGGGATTATTTAATCCTGCAAAACCACCATTTGATTGTAGAGACGCGATTAATCGCGTCTCTACGTTGGGTTTATTGTCTGGTTTGTTTATCACAATAATGCCATGAATATGATTTGGCATCACAATGAATTCATCTAATAGAACAAAAGGGAAAAAATTGGGTATTTCGCCCCAGAATTTCTTTGCAATTTCTCCCGTGGAATTCAACCTCATTTCATTCGGAAAATCAATCCGATTGGTTTCAATAATTTCACCAAAATAATTCTTTCGTTTCTCTGTGCAAATTGTCATGAAATACGCACCATTGCGTCCGTAATCGTATCCTGACAAACGGGTCGATTCAACACAGAAAATATTTCTAAACTTTGCGCACAAATGCTACTCAATCATCAATAAAAACACGTTCTCATCAATAATCTTCACATCTAATTTTTCGGCTGCTTGGCGTTTGGCGGGACCCATGTTTTCGCCAGCCAACAGGTAATTTGTTTTGACAGAAACCGACGAGGCCATTTTGCCCCCATGTTTTTCAACCAACTCCTTAAGCTCATTGCGTCGC
>DYON01000237.1 GCA_020720525.1 Acetofilamentum sp. | reverse complement strand
CAACGAACAGCAGCTACCTTGAAAGCCAACACCTATATTGGTCGTTTTTACAGTTCTGGTTTGGTCGGATTGCGTCTCGATTTTCCGAGCCGACCCCAATATGCATTGTTTGGTCAAGTGGTTTACAATCAATGGGATTATTTCAAAACATCGACCCGTTTTTTCGAAGATCGCAATCCAAGCTATTTGGTGATGAACGACTATCATTGGGATTGTGGATTGATTTTGCCAGCTCGTAACCGTGGAAAAATTACATTGGCTGGCTCGGCAATGATTATCGATGACGAATATTTTCAGAACAATTATTTCACCCGCACCGATATTCCCGACAAAACGCATTTTAAAGCATGGAGTGCTTCGGCAGAATGGGAGCGCAACACGCTCAACAAAAAGCAATATCCAAACAAAGGAACGTTGCTGCGTTTTACTGCTGGCTATATTTCGGGCAAAGAGCGCACAACTCCAGGAACAACTTCGCCTTTGGTGAGCGATTATGCTGCTCCTCACAGTTGGTTTTATGCCAATTTTGTGTATGAGAACTATTTCAAGCGTTGGGGGCATTTTAAATTGGGCTGGTACAACGATTTTTATTATTCCAACAAAGATGTTTTTGGAAATTACACCGCAACAATGCTTTTTGCAAATGCTTTTCAGCCTCTTCCCGAAATGTCAACTTTATTTATGCCGCAGTTTCGCGCACATCAATATGCAGGTGTTGGATTGAAAACTATTTTTTTGTTTCGCGACAATTTCGATTGGCGAACCGAAGCTTACCTCTGCCAGCCATATCGCGACATTACGAGTGGTTCGAGCGGTATTTATGCCGATTATGGTCCAGTACTTAGTAGCAGATATTTTATTGCTTCATCGTCGTTGGTTTTCCATAGCCCATTTGGGCCTGCTGTGCTGTCGCTGAGTTATTACGACAAATATGCCGATCCATTTATTTTCTCCTTTTATTTTGGCTATGCACTCTTCAATCCGAAGGCTGTGCATTGATTTTTTGAATCTTATTTGTCGAAATATCGCTCAACATCAAATAATCAATTTGCTAATTTCCCACACTTTATTATTTTTGCAGTCTGATTCAAAATTTGAAATCGCACTCAGATGGAAGAGAACAAAGAAATTCGGGACGAAAACGTAGAATTGCCTGCTGTTAATGTCGATGAACAATCGGAAACAACTTCGGAAACTGTTGTCGAAAGCATGGTTGAAATTCACGAAGAAGTAATAGCTGAAGAATCTGTAACAATGCAGGATGAGGCTGTTGTTGAGAATATTTCAGAAACGAAGGAACCCGAAACAGTTTTGGAAGAAGCAGCGGAGGTTGAATTGCCTGTTGCCCATACCGAAGAAAGTGCGTTTGCAAGTGGCGAAAGCAATTATGATCTCGACGATGTTATCCCTGCAAAGATTGAGGAAAGCGAAGAACACGAAATCATTCCTATTGACTTTGCTGAATACGAAAAATTAGACCTCGACCAGCTCAAAGAAGAAGCGTTGAGACTTATTCAACAGGCCGACGATATCACGGTTGTGCGTTTTGCATTTTTGAAATTGCGCGAACTGCACAATGCTTTAGTTGATATTGAGCAACATCGAATAAACGAATTGTCCGACGACGACGAAGATGCAGAGTCGTTTAAAGACAATCTCGATAAAAAGACAAAAGAATTTGGTGCTATTTGGGGCATTTTTCAGGAAAAACGCAAAGAGCATTTCGACGATCAAGCTCGTCTGATGGAAGAAAACCATGAGAAAAAACTTGCCCTTCTCGAAGAGTTGAAAAAACTTATTGAATCGGGCGACCCACTCAAAAACACTTTTGATGAATTTAAAAAGATTCAAGAAAGTTGGCGCGAAATAGGTATGGTGCCCAAAGATAAAAACAACGATCTTTGGCTGAGCTACAATCACCATGTGCAGCTATTTCTCGATAAGGTGAAGCTCAACCGCGAATTGCGCGACCTCGATATGAAGAAAAATCTTGAGATTAAAGTCGAGTTGTGCGAAAAAGCAGAAGAATTAATTCTTGAAAAGTCGGTTCATGAGGCATTCAAACGCTTGCAAGATTTGCATCGTATTTGGAAAGAAACTGGTCCGGTACCAAGCGATGTAAAAGACGAAATTTGGGATCGTTTTCGCAATGCATCCGAAAAAATTAGAGAAATTCGCATTGGTCATTACGACGATTTAAACAAAAAATTCGAAGCCAACTACGAAGCCAAGCTGGCTTTGGTAGAGAAAGCCCGAAATATTGCTTCTGCTGAGTTTTCGACCATGAAACAATGGAATTCGGCAACCAAAGAAATGAATGAGCTTTTCGATTTGTGGCGCTCTATTGGACCAGCACCCAAAGAAAACAACGATAAGGTTTGGACCGATTTCAAGGCTATTTTAGATGCTTTTTATGCAGCTCGCAAAGAGTATTTCGATACCATTCGTCAGGAGCTCAACGAAAACTACAACAAAAAACTCAATATTTGCTTAGAAGCAGAAGCGTTGAAAGACCATAGCGATTGGCGCAAAACCAGTCAAGATTTGATTCGTCTTCAAAATGAGTGGAAAAAAGTAGGTCCAGTTCATAAAATTAAATCCGATATTCTGTGGAAGCGATTCCGCACAGCTTGCGACGATTTTTTCAATCGCAAAAAAGCCTTTTTCGAGAATATCAATGCTGTCGAATCTGAAAATATGCAGAAAAAGCTCGATTTGATCAACGAGCTTGAGCAACATACTTTTTCGGACAATAATAAGGAAAATTTGATTGCAATTCATGAATTTCAGCGCCGCTGGTTCGATGCAGGTCGAGTTCCCCTCGATAAAAAGGACGAATTGCAATCGAATTGGAATAAGAAAATTGATGAAATTCTCAGCAAATTAAAAATAAGCCGATTCGAAACCGAAAATGCCCGCTTCAAAGAGCGTATGGATTCCATTTCGGGTGCCGACGATGGACGCGATAAAATGTGGCAAGAAGTGAAACGTATTCGTTTCAATGTTTCCAAAATGGAACAAGACGTGCAACTTTGGGAGAATAATCTTGGCTTTTTTGCCAACTCTAAGAACGCTGATATACTGCTTAAAGAGTTTAAAGAGAAAATCGAAAAGGCAAAAGTTGACATTAAAGTGATGAAAGAGAAGGAGAAATACCTTCAAGGATTGATGGACGAAAAAAAGAAATAATTTTTTTCCTTTCGGAAGTGTAAACATGTGAATATTTTTGTATTTTTGCACTCCCAAACTGTCCTGTGGTGTAATTGGCAACATGTCTGATTCTGGTTCAGAAGAGTTTAGGTTCGATTCCTAACAGGACAACAAAAAAGCCACTCGATGAGTGGCTTTTTCTTTGATGATATACATCATTGTTGGGACTTAGTTTGACACTTCTTGTTCTATCTTTGCCCCATGAAAAAAATTATTCTGGCAGCGGGTTGTTTTTGGTCGGTACAATACAAACTGAGCAAGCTCGAAGGTGTTGTTGATGCCCGTGCAGTGTATGCTGGAGGCGAAGTACCCAATGCGTCGTACGAAAATGTTTGTTCAGGAAAGTCGGGTCATGCCGAAGCGGTTTTGGTGAATTACAACTCTGAATTGTTGCCAACCGAAAAATTGCTCGAATTCTTTTTCTCTATTCACGATGCAACTCAAGTCAATCGGCAAGGACCCGACATTGGAGAGCAATATCGTTCAGCAATTTTTTATTTCGACAATTCGCAATACGAAGCTGCATTGCAATTGATTTCGAAACTTTCGGTGCAACCAAAATACATCAAAGAGCCTATTGCAACTCAAATAATGCCAGTTGCTTTGTTTTCGGAAGCCGAAGAATACCACCAAAACTACTATAGCAAAAAGGGTTTCTGATAAAGCGAAAAATAGATAATTGTGTCTGCATTGTTTCTTAAATCAAAGAAAAGAATTTAGCTCCCAATTACGTTGATTTCAAAAACAGAGTAGAGGTTTTCCATTCTCGATGCGCAGTTCGCACATATTGTAAATCTTGGTA